>JACDAF010000309.1 GCA_013695575.1 Chloroflexota bacterium
GCCGACTCGAAGGCGCGGCCGAGAGAGGCGCGGACGACCTCGGGGTCGTGGTCGAGCCCCAGCTCGGTCGAGCCGACGATGTCCGCGAACAGCACCGTGACGAGCTTGCGCTCCTCGAGCATGGGCGCGAGTTTAGGCCCGCGCATCTCCTTCTTTGCGGGCCGTCTCGTTGCGGGCCGCGGGGACCGCTCAACGCTTCCACTACTCGCTAGGCGCTAGGCCTTGGCACCGACGCCCCCAGCGCGCCCGACCGTCTTATGCGTGCGCCGCCTCGAACACCGTGGGCGGCATCGGGCGACCGCTCTGTGGGATCCGGGACACGAGCGCCACCGCGATGAAGCCCATGACCGCCGCGCTCACGAACATGAGGTGGTAGTCGCCGAGCAGCACGCGGAAGAACCCGCCGGCGTACGCGGCGAGGGCCGCGCCGACCATATGCGAGAACCAGATCCAGCCGTACAGGGTGCCCACCGATGCCCGTCCGAAGATGGATGCCGTGAGGTTGACGGTGGGCGGCACCGTGGCGATCCAGTCGAGCCCGTACACGACGGCGAAGAGGATGAGCCCCTGCATGTCGTACACGAGCGGCAGCGCGAGCAGCGAGAGCGCGCGGAATCCGTAGTACGCCGCGAGCAGCCTGCGGTTGTCGTAGCGGTCGGTGAGCCAGCCCGAGGCCAGCGTGCCGAAGATGTTCAGGGCGCCCAGCAGCGAGAACGCGCCCGCGGCGGCGACGGCCGTGAAGCCGTGCTCCACCGCGTGGGGGATGAGATGCGTGCCGATGAGGCCGTTCGACGTGTACCCGCAGACGAAGAAGCTCGACGCCAGCAGCCAGAACTCGCGCCGCCGCAGCGCCTCGCGCAGCGGCGTGCGCCTTGCGTCGTCGGCCTTCTCCGCCGCCGTGAGCGTCGCGCCTTCGCCGACCGCGCGCCGGCCCACATCGCTCGGCCGGTCGCGCATGAGTACGGCGAGCGGCACGACGACGAGGAGGGCGGCGCCCAGCAGGAGGACGATCGCGGAACGCCAGCCGTTCGCCTCGGTCGTCGCGGCCATCCACGGGATGAAGACGATCTGCCCGGCGGACGTGGCGCCACCGAACAGGCCGACGATGAGGCCGCGGTGCGTGCGGAACCAGCGCTGCGCGATCGCCGCGCTCGCGACCTGTCCCGCCGCTCCGGTGCCGATCCCGATGACGAGGCCCCAGGCCAGATAGAGCTGCCAGAGCTCGGTCATCAGGAGCAGGGCGCCCAGGCCCGCGCTGATGAGGATGATGCCGCCGACGAGCATGCGCCGCGCTCCGAACCGGTCGATGAAGTACCCGCCGAGCGGTCCACCGAGGCCGAAGGCCAGAAGGGAGACCCCGACCGAGAGCGAGATGGCGGCGCGGTCCCACCCGAACTCGCGCTCGAGCGGGACGATGATCACGCCCGGTGCCGCCCGCACCGCTTGCGCGGCCATCAAGGTCAGCAGCGTGATCCCGACGACGACCCAGGCGTAGTGGAAGCGGATCACGTCGAAAGCCTATGGCAGCGGCGCCCCGCGCGAAGCAGCGTGTGATGCAGAAACCCCATTAGACGACGCACCCAGTGACAACTCCGAGTTCATGGCTTCGAGCGGGGTGCAGGCGCTGGTCGCGATGCCGTATCACGGTCGGCGCTCGGTAGACTTGCCGGTGGAGAGGTGTCCGAGTGGTTGATGGTGCCGCTCTCGAAAAGCGGTCTGCGAAAGCAGCGAGGGTTCGAATCCCTCCCTCTCCGCCCGGATTCGCTGGCTTCGCCGCTCGCCCCGGAGGGAGGGCCTGAGCCCTCCCTCTGCTGAGCCGGACTACCCGCCTTAGGCGACCTCGACCGGGACCTCGTAGACCTCTGCGGTCGCGTGACCGGCGCGCTCGTGGACGCGCATCACTGCCTCCTTGCTGGGGCCGCTCGACAGGCAGAACACCTTGCCCGAATCTGGGTCGAGCCACGCGCGCTCGAAGTGAACGCCTTCGTCCTTCTCGATCGCGAGGTCGCGATCGTGCGCCTCCTGGAGTTGCTTCTCCGTCGCGCCGACGAACCCGCTGTGCACGTCCATGAATTTCGCCATCTCGATCCTCCCTGCTGTCGTTGGCTCCGATCGTACCTTTCACCGACCACCCTCTCATCGGCGATGGGTGAGATGCCGCCAGGCGACGGCGCGATCGGACAGGCACCGGATGCGACAATGAGGCGCGGGAGAGGTCGCATAGTGGCCTAGTGCGCTCGCCTGGAAAGCGGGTAGGTGAAAGCCTCGCGGGTTCGAATCCCGCCCTCTCCGCCGCGGGTCAGCTGCCCTGCTTCACCTGAGCGATCTCATCGACCGGCAGCCCCGCCTCGCTATGCACCGCGCTATGCGCGTCGATGCTCGGCGACGCTGAGAGGCAGAACAGTCTCCCGGCAGCGGGGTCGTACCAGGCCTTCAGCCAGCGCACACCATGCTTGGTACCGGCATCGCGGTGGAACTGGACCGCGTCAGCGACCTGCTGGGGCGTCAGGCCTTCGACCCGGAAGTGCATGTCCAGGCATAGTGGTCCGGACTCCTCCGCCCGCGCCTCACCGTACTCCTTCACCTCGTGGATCTCGTCGGCGAGGAGGCCGTGCGCCTCGCGGTGGCACGCCTCCTCCGCCTGCGCGTTCGGTGCCTCCGCCAGGCAGAACACCTTCCCGGTGGCTTCCTCGAACCAGTAGTTCACGAACGTCACGCCGTACCTGGCCTGGGCCGCGAGATCCTTGCGGTGGGCCTCGACCACTCCCGCTGTGGTGAGACCGTCGATGCGGTAGTGGACGTCCATGTAGAGCGGCATCGGCGGCGATGGTACACGAGACGCTCCGTAGAATCGCTCGATGCCCCGGGCTGCGGCGACCCGCAAGAGGTCCCACCCCCGAGTCACGCGGATCTTCCTGTTCACCGACCTCCGCGAGTACACCCGGTTCGTCGAGACGCATGGCGACGTCGCGGCCTCGCGCCTGCTCCGCGACTACCGGACGATCGTCCGCCGCGAGGTCGCGAAGACGCGCGGCGCCGAGATCAAGACCGAGGGCGACTCCTTCTACATCGTGTTCGAGGCCGCAGTGCCGGCGCTCGATTGTGCGATCGCGATCCTGGACCAGGTCAACGCGCACAACCGGCGGCAGTCAGAGCGTCGTCTTCAGGTCGGGGCAGGGCTCCACGCCGGGGATGCGGTCGAGTACGACGGTCAGTACGTCGGCGGCGCGGTGATCGTGGCGAGCCGCCTGTCGACGAAGGCCGCGTCCGGGGAGCTACTCGTGAGCGACACGGTACGCGGTCTGGTGCGGACCGGTCAGACGCACGCGCTTCGCGATCGAGGCACCGTCACGTTGAAGGGCGTGAGCGAGCCGATCCACGTCTGGTCCGTGGCCCTCGGCGACGCGCCAGCGCAGCCGGATTCCGATCCCGCGGGGATACCGCTGCCCGCCGGCGTGCTTCGCCAGCCAGCGGAGTCGGGGCAGCTGGTCTGTCCGGTCCTGGTCGGACGGGAAACGGAGCTTGCGACCTACCGGGACGTGCTCGAGGACGGGGCGGCGGGCCGTGGCCGGGTCGTGTTCGTCTCCGGAGAGCCCGGAGTGGGGAAGAGCGCCTTCATGCGCGAGGCGGCGCGGGTGTCGATGCCTCTCGGATATCGGCTCCTCCCTGGGGCGGCGGTCCAGTGGGAGCGTGGATTGCCGTACGCGCCCTTCCTCTCGGCGCTGCGTGCGGGGTTCGCGGGCCCCGCGCTCCGTGACGTCGTCGGCCGCGTGGCACCGGATATCGGGCCGCTGCTGCCCGAGCTTGGGCAGCCGGGCGCCGCCGCCGACTCTCCGATCGAGCGGCACCGCATCGCGCGCGCGTTCAATGACATCTTCCAGGCGGTGGCCCGGCAGGCGCCACTGCTCATCGTGCTCGAGGATCTGCATTGGGTCGATGAGGCCTCGATAGCGCTGCTGCAGCAGCTCGCGCGGGAGATCAAGGAGCAGTCCGTTGTCGTGCTGGGCAGCTACCGGTCGGACGAAATGCACCGGCGCCATCCGCTGTCGCCGCTCGTCGGTGATCTGGCGCGTGCGCGCCTCGCGGTCACGATCGCATTCGATCCGCTTGGCACCAGTCAGACCGACGAGCTCGTCCGTGTGACGCTCGGGGGCGTCACGCTCGAGCGCGACATCTTGGACGCGATCTATGCGCGCAGCGAGGGGAACCCGTTCTTTACAGAGGAGCTGCTGAAGGCGCTGGTCGAGTCGGGTGCCATCGTGCGTGGCGAGGGCCAGAGCTGGTCACGCGGCACCGCCGCAGCCGCCCAGCTCCGGCTCCCCGAGACGCTGGTCGACCTCGTGCTCGCACGGCTCGAACGGCTCAGCGCGAGCGCACGCGTGACCCTCGGCGCCGCATCCGTGATCGGTGGCCGCCTCGAGTACGAGACCCTGCGGCGGGTACGGGCCATCCACGAGTCCGCGCTCACGACCGACCTGCGGGAATTGGTCGACGAGCAGTTCCTCGTTGAGCAGCGCGGTCACGGTCCCGCCACCTTCGCGTTCCGTCACGCGCTGGGCCGCGAGGTCATCTACGACGACCTCCTGCTGCCCGAGCGGCAGCGGCTGCACCTACTCGTCGGTGAGGCGCTCGTCGCCGGCGGCGATGCCCCGCCGGCCCTCGTCGCGCAGCACTGGAGCGCGGGTGGCGACCGGCGACGGGCCGCCGACGCGTATGAAGCCGCCGGCAACGCGGCCCTCGCCGTGAATGCGGCCAGCGAGGCCGTGACGAACTTCGAGGCCGCGATCGCGGCGTCGGATCGGATCACCGCGGCGCAATACCTCGGGCTGGCCCACGCGTACAAGGCGATCGATCACCTGAAGGCCCGTGCGGCGGCAGAGCGCGGCCTGCAGCTGCTGGGTCCGTCAGAGGACATCGAGTGCCGGGTCACGTTCATGCGCATCGCTGGGCGGTCGCGCTGGCTCATGGGAGATGCCCTCGGGAATTTCGAGCTCGCCCGCTCGGCCGTCGAGCTTGTCGATGGCATGGAGGACAGCCGAGCGAAGGCGGAGGCACTTGACTGGTACGCGAGCGCGCATGCGACGCGCGGCGACAATGCGGCGGCGCGCGAATGGGCGGAGCGTGCGCTCACGGTCGCCAGGTCGAGCGGCGCGCGCGCCATCGCGGCGAACGCGCTCATCACGATCGCCGGATGCGAATCGGTCCGCTCACCCGTGTCCGCGCTCTCCCTCATCGACGAGGCGGCCGCCCTAGCCCGCGGTGCGACCGCGGCGGAGGCTCTGGCTCGCGCCCATATGGACGGCATCGCCTTCTCGTTCCAGGCCGAGCCCGAGCGACGGCGGTTCGTCCGGCTCGAGCGCGCGGCCGAGTTCGGCAAGCGCTACGGGTATGGCGCGCGTGAGGTCGCCGCCTTCCGGGCGTTCCACCACTTCGCGTCGGGGCACTGGCCGGCCGACGGCAGGTTCGGCGTGGCCGACGACTTCGAAGGTGACATGCACACCGCCTGGGTCCGGCTGCTCGAGGCGCTCGTCGAGTGCGGGCGGAAGGGCCCGACCCAGGCCGCGCTGGCGCCCGTGAGCGGGATCGTCGCGCGCGCCATCCAGCAGGACGAGCCGCAGTGGACGGTGCAGTGGCTTTCGTACGCGGCACTCGCATACGCCTGGGCGGGCGATCGTGACGCCTTCCGGTCTTCGGTCGAAGGGATGCTCGCCGCCGCGGGCAGGACCGCCGATCCCGCACGCTCGCTGACGCTCCTCGCGCGCGGCTTCACATCGCCCGCGGCGGTCCTCCTGCTCGCGGGCGAGCGCGACCGACTCGAGGAGATGGCGGGCGCGCTCGTGGAGGTCGACGGGCACGCAGGCGAGCGAGACCTACTTCTGGCGTTCGTCGCGTGGCTCGACGGCGCGCCCGCGGATGCTCCCTTCGCCGCCGCCACCGGCGCGCTCGGACAGCGCGGGCTGGAGCTCTCGACCGCCGTCGCGACCTGGGCTCTCGCGTCGGTCCGGCCCGACGCGCGGCTCCCGGACGGCGCCATTGCGGCGGCCGATCACACGCTGCGAATGGCGAACGCGACCTGGCTGGCTGGCGGTCTCGCGCGCCAGGGGTCGGCGAGCCCCCTCACTCCGTCAACGTGAGCGACCCTCGTGGATCCCGAGGTGGCGCGGTGTCGGAGCGCGCTGCTACGCTCTGCACGGTCGTGCTAGGTGGGGAACTAGCGGTGCCCTGTACCCGCAATCCGCTTCAGCGGGGCTGAATTCCCTCCCGAGGCTCCGACGCGTCGGCTCCTGCGTCCGTGCGGGGCGTTGACGGCCGGGTCCTGTGCAGCGGCGTCCCGTGAACCCCGTCAGATCCGGAAGGAAGCAGCGGTAAGCGGTCGATGCCGGGTGCCGCAGGGTCACCTGGCCCGAGCTACCGGCGGGTGCGTGTCCGGAGCGGCGTTGTCGACGGAGGGTGCACGGCCATTGACCCCCTCGTCGCCGCCGCCTGCGGCTGCGACGGCCCGCTCCTGGCCTCTTCGACGATCTCGGTGCGTCCCTGGCCGGTCATAGACCAGTGCGTCATGTCCTCGCCTGGCCGTGCGCCGTGCCAATGGGGCTCGCCGGCGGGGATGAAGGCGACGTCGCCGGCCTCGACCGGGACCTGCTCGTCACGCGTGGCGACGATGCCCTGGCCTTCGGTGATGACGAGGATCTGATCCGTCGTGTGCGTGTGCAGCTTGTTGCGCGCGCCGCGCTTGAACGTGACCTCGATGAGCCGGAGATCGCGGCTCCCCTCGTCGATCACGGTCTGCGCCTCGACCTCGCCGATGAAGATGCTATTCGCGGGCATCCGCGGGGACGCCGCCGCCGGGTAGGATTCCGCGCTCGGTCGCCGACCCGCGGACGAGACGCGCACGATACGCACGCTCCCATTCTCGGTCATCGGTATCGTTGACCCGTGCCCGACCGTCCCGCGCTCTATCGTCGCTACCGCCCGCAGACGTTTGCCCAGGTCGTGGGGCAGGAGCCGGTCACGCGGACCCTGCGCAACGCCATCGCGAACGGCCAGGTCGCGCACGCGTACCTGCTCTCAGGCACGCGAGGCACCGGCAAGACCTCGATCGCGCGCCTCATCGCGAAGGCCGTGAACTGCCTGAAGGCGAGGGACGCCGAGCCGTGCGATGCGTGTGAGACCTGCGTCGCTATCCGCGAGGGACGCTTCCTCGATCTCATCGAGATCGATGCGGCATCCAACCGCGGCATCGATGAGATGCGCGACCTCCGCGAGAAGGTCCGGTTCGCGCCTTCGGACGGGCAGTACAAGGTCTACGTGATCGACGAGGCGCACCAGCTGACCAACGAGGCGTTCAACGCGCTGCTCAAGACGCTCGAGGAGCCGCCGGCGCATGTGATCTTCGTCCTCGCCACGACCGAGCCGCAGCGCATCCCCGCAACGATCCTCTCGCGCACGCAGCGGTTCGATCTGCGGCGGATCTCTCACCAGGGCACGGTCCAGCAGCTCGGTGAGATCGCCAAGGCCGAGGGCTGGACCGTCGAGAAAGCCGCGCTCGAGGCGATCTCACGCCACGCGCAAGGATCCCTGCGCGACGCGGAAGGGATCCTCGACCAGGTCGCGAGCTTCACCGGCGGAAAGGTGACCGTTGCCGAGGTGGGCGAGCTGCTCGGCCTGTCGGACTGGGAAGAGACCTCGCGCCTCTTCGCCGCGCTCGCGACGAACGATGGCGCGGCTGGTGTGACTCTCGTTGGTGACCTCGTTGACAACGGAATGGACCTGCGCTCGTTCGTGCGACGTGCGATGGAGCACACGCGCGCGCTCGTGCGTGTCCGCGCGACTGGTCAGATCCCCGAGTCCGCGTCCGAATCCGTGGCGGCGGCTCTTCGGGAGCAGGCGCCACAGTTCACGCTCGACCGCCTTGCGCGCGTCGCAAAGCGGCTCATCGAGACGGAGCAGCAGCTGCGCACCGGCGAGGGTACGCCGCTCGCGCTCGAGCTCGCGATCCTCGATCTCACGACGCAGGCGGACACGCCGCCAACACTTGGTGCACGCGCCGCCGGACCGGAGCAGCACCACGCTGCCGCCCCGCGGACCCCGTCCGTTCCGACGCCACAGCGTCCGACGCGTCCGTCGTCCGTGGTCGACCTCAAGGGCCGCCGGGAGCGCACCGCGCAGGTGGAGTCGGCGTCACCGGCCGTTCCCGCGAGCGGGCCGGCGCTGTCGCTCGAGCATGTGCGGCGAGCCTGGGGTGAAATGGTCGAGCGCACGAAGGAGCGCAGCGTTGGCCGAGCCGCGCAGCTCGTGCGCGCCGAGCCGCTCGTGATCGAGGGCTCGACCGTCGTCATCGGCTTTAGCGACGATTTCGCGCGCAGCGTCTGGGCCGACAAGCAGCGGCCGGAGCTCGAGCGCGATCTCTCCGAGGCGCTGGGCGCCATCATTCGTGTGAAATGCGTCAGGCAAGCGGCGCCTGCCGGCGCACCCGCCGCGATCGACGATCCGATGCTGCGCGCGGCGCGTGAGATCTTCCGTCAGCCCGACCGCATCTTGGAAGTGGAGTGAGCGGGTGATGGGGCGAGGAGCGGCTCTTCCGCTTCGAGCGGGTCCGGCGGCAGCACAGCGAGGCGGCGAGGGCTCAGGCCGAGCGCGAGGAGAAAGAATGAAGAACATGGGTGACCTACAGCGGATGGCTCGCGAGATGCAGGCGAACATGGAGCGCGCGCAGCTGGAGCTGGCCGAGGCCACAGTCGAAGGCAAGGCCGGCGGCGGCGCCGTGACGGTCGTCATGACCGGCACGCAGGAATTGCGCTCGGTGACCATCGCCAAGGACGCCGTCGATCCCGATGACGTCGAGACGCTTCAGGATCTCGTGCTGGCCGCCCTCAACGACGCGCTCGCGAAGTCGAAGGATCTGGCTGCGCAGAGGCTCGGCGGCGTGACCGGTGGTCTCAAGATCCCGGGTCTTTGACCAGAAACGGGGAAGGCCGGCCTTGACCGGCGTAGAGGGCTCCAGCCGCGAGCACCTCGTGGAGGCACGGAGGCGGAAGCCGACGGGCCGAGCAGGTTAGGTGGCCCAAGCCCTCGCGCGCCCTCTGGCGCGGCTCATCGACGAGCTGTCGAAGCTTCCGGGCGTCGGACCGAAGACCGCTCAGCGCCTCGCCTATTACATTCTCCGCGCGCCGGTGACGGACGCGGAATCGCTCGCGGCCGCGGTGCGCAGCGTGAAGACGGACCTGCTGTACTGCTCGACCTGCTTCAACATCGCCGAGACCGACCCGTGCGCCGTATGCCGCGCGGACGACCGTGACCGCAGCATCGTGTGCGTCGTCGAGGAGCCCCTCGACGTGCTCGCGATCGAGCGCACGAACATGTACCGGGGCGTCTATCACGTGCTTCACGGCGCGATCTCGCCCGTGAACGGCGTACGTCCGGACGACCTGCGGATCAGCGAGCTCGGCGACCGGGTGCGGCGCGGGGGAGTCGAGGAGCTCATCCTCGCGACGAACCCGAATCTGGAAGGGGAGGCAACGGCCATGTACATCGCGCAGTCGCTCGGCGACGTGGCCGTACGGGTGACCCGGCTCGCTCGCGGGCTACCGATGGGTGGCGACCTCGAGTACGCGGACGAGCTTACGGTGGGCCGGGCCCTGGAGGGCCGGCGCGCCCTCTAGCCGCTCGGTGTCTTCACGTGTCTTTCCCGACTCGGCACATCGTGCGTGCCGGCGCCGACACGGGCAGCCCCTCCGGCCGTTCGGGCCGGCGGCCAAGCGTCGGACCCGCCTCACGCCGCTCTGATCGGGCGTTGACGGAGTCTTGCCCCGGGCGCCATAATGGGCGTCCGCATCACGCCCGTAGGTCCAGGTCCGCTTTGTGGAGGGAAACCGGGGGCACGATCTTTAACAGATGAAGAGTGGCAGGAACACATCAGCGCGGAAACTCGTCGATTTGATAGATCGAACTCGAAGCTGAAGCGATCGCCGACAGGCGGTCGTTCTTTTTGTCGGAGAGTTTGATCCTGGCTCAGGACAAACGCTGGCGGCGTGCATAAAACATGCAAGTCGAACGGACCAATCCCCGCAAGGGGTGAGGTTAGTGGCGAACGGCTGAGTAACACGTAGGTGACCTGCCCCGAAGTGGGGGACAACTCGCCGAAAGGCGAGCTAATACCGCATGTGACCACCGGTTCGTTCCGGTGCTCAAAGCAGTAATGCGCTTCGGGAGGGGCCTGCGGCGGATTAGCTAGTTGGTGGGGTAATGGCCTACCAAGGCTTCGATCCGTAGCTGGTCTGAGAGGATGACCAGCCAGACTGGGACTGAGACACGGCCCAGACTCCTACGGGAGGCAGCAGTTAGGAATTTTGTGCAATGGGGGAAACCCTGACACAGCCACGCCGCGTG
>JACDAF010000342.1 GCA_013695575.1 Chloroflexota bacterium
CGAAAGCTCCGCGCCAATCGGTCAGCGGAATGAACGCCGCGGCGCCCAGCATCCCGCTTCCTGCTGCGACGAGGAGCATCGTTCTGCGGCCGACGCGGTCCGCGAGGAAGCCGGCCGGCAGCACGCCAAGCGCGCCGACGATGGTCCCGACACCGATGACCTGGCCGATATCGGTGCCCGTCGCCCCGAGGGAGTCGAGGTACAGCGCGATGACCGGCGCGATGAGCCCGAAACCGATGCCCCAGAGGAGCTGCGCTCCGGCGAGCAGCCGTGTGTCCCGGGTCAAGCCGGTCAGCGGCTCTGCGTCGTCAGCTCGCTCTGCCGCTCGGCGCGTCGCCTCGCCCGAGCGCTCGGGGCTGGCGATTCACTCGGGGCGGCAGAGCCGTGCCTCGCTCACCTTCCCCGCAGCAAGCCGGAGCGCTGGCGCTCCTCGAACTCGGCGCGGGCGCGGGCGAGGAGCGCCGGGTCCGCGAGAAGGTCGACCGCGGTCAGCGCGAGCGCCTTCGCCGCCGCGATCGCGTTCGCGTGTGCTTCTGGAGTACCGGCGGCGTCGCGGAACGCGGTGGAGTGACCCGGCGTCCCGTCAGGGGCGATCGCGATGTAGGGGTGCGCCGCGGGCACGATCTGGCTCACGTTGCCCATGTCGGTCGAGCCCATCCGCTCATCGTCGACCGGCTGCATCACCTCGACGCCGAGCGCCCTCATGTGCTCGGCCCAACGATCGGTCAGCGGCGTCGAGGGGACCATGTTCTCGTACCCCGAGTTCTCGTTCACATTCACCTTCAGGGTGGTCCCGGTCGCCGCGGCGGCGCCCTCCGCGCAGGCGACGAAGCGGCGGAGGACCTCCTGCTGGTAGAGGCGGTCGCGCGCACGCACGCTGAACTTGCCGGCCGCGTACTCGGGAATGATGTTCGCGGCGCTGCCCCCGGCCGTGATGATCCCGTGCACGCGCGCATCGGGACGCAGCTGCTGCCGCATCGCGTTCACGGCGTTGAATGTCTGGATGAGCCCGTCCAGCGCATTGATGCCGCGGTCAGGCTGAGCGGCGGCGTGCGCGGCCTTGCCGTGGAACTCGACCTCGACCCGGTTCGAGGCGAGCGACGTGCGCCCGGAGATCGTTCGCGAGCTCGGGTGGACCATCATGGCCGCCGCGACGTCCGCGAACGCGCCCGCGCGCACGAGTGCGACCTTCCCGCCGCCGCCTTCCTCCGCGGGAGTGCCGATAGCGGAGACGCGGCCGTCGAGGTGGCCGAGCACCTCGCGAACACCGACCGCCGCGGCCGCGCCGATCATCGCGATGAGGTTGTGCCCGCAGGCGTGGCCGATGTCCGGCAGCGCGTCGTACTCGGCGAGGATCGCGACGGTCGGACCGTCGCCGCGCCCGGCAGCGGTCGCGCGGAAGGCCGTTTCCAGACCGCCGTAGGGTCGTTCGACCTCGAACCCGCGCTCGCGCAGGAACGATGCGACCCGCTCCGACGCCCGGTGCTCCTGGAACGCGACCTCGGGGTCACCGTGAAGCCCGAGCGACAGGGCGACCAGCGACTCGCGCTCGCTCTCGATGCGCGCGATCACGCGTGACCGCAGGGCGTCCGTCACGCGAGCGAGGGTCGCGTCTGGTGACCCTGTATGAGCGCGACGATGATCCGGTCGAGCGCGCGGTCCGCCTCCTCGAACAACGACGCGGCGCGCCCGGAGTCAAGCCGCTCGCGCCGCGCGACGTTGGCGATCTCGGCCATGAAGCGCGCGCGGAAGAATAGGAAGATCTCGACGGCCTCACCCAGCGAGAGCTCGCAGCGCGCCGCCTCCCGGCCGTACTCGTGGCCGAGATGCGCCGCCTCTCGGAGCAGCTCGTTCCGGCCCTTCGGCTTGACCTCGTCGAGCGCGCCGAGCAGCAGCTCGCTCATGCGCATCCCCCGCTCGCGGAACCACCGCAGCGAGGCCTCATCGAACCGTGAGTGCCAATCCTGCTCGGCCATATCGGAGCGCACCCGGCGCCGGAACTCGGCCGCGACGCGGTCCGGAGGCTCGCCGATCGCGGAGAGCGACCGCTGTGCCGCTCGCGGCCGCGGCAGCATCGACTGGATCGTCTCGCGGCGGAAGCGGCGGTGCCCGCCCGGGGTCCTGAGCAGCTCGACCTTCCCGCCGTCGGCCCAGCGGCGGAGCGTGTCCGGATCGACGCCCAGCATCCCGCTCGCCTCGCCAAGCGTGAGCCAGGTGTCTCCCACGAGCGGCCTCCGCAGATTCACCGAGATGTGCCGAGATTATCAGTCTGCCGCGGTCGATTCGACCTCGGCCCGACCCTCGGCCTCCGCGACGCGGGCGGCCGCCTCGCGGATATCGTACCCGCGGAGCGGCGAGAGATACGTGATGCCGACCGAGACCGCCATGCAGGCGCCAGCGACGGCGAACGCCGCAGGTGACCCGGCCGCGGCCTGGATCCACGAGAGCAGCGCCGGCGACGCTGCGTTCGCAATGAGGATGATCGTCCGGAACGAGCCGTTCACGCGGCCACGCAGCGCCGCGGGTACCTCGCGCTGTCGCGGAACGAACACGTACACGACGTGCGCCGCCCAGGCGGTCTGACGCGCGGCGACCGCGGCGACGATGAGCCGCCAGTCCCGCGCGACGGCCGCGCCGGCGGAGGCGATCGCCGCGAATGCGACGACGCCGAGCATCGTCTGTCCTAGCGGTCGCCCACGCGCGAGGAGCGGCGCGCCCACCGAACCGAGAATGGTGAGAACTCCGGTGAGCGAGAGTGCCAGCCCGATCGTCGCGGCGTCGAGCCCGTGCTCGACACTGAGCACGAAGAGCAGCAGCGTCTGGATGCCGACGCCGCCGAGATTCGAGACGAACATGAGGACGCAGAGCGCGCGCAGGATCGGGCTGCGCCAGATG
>JACDAF010000327.1 GCA_013695575.1 Chloroflexota bacterium
GCGCTCCACCGCGCGGTGCTCCTCGAACGCCAGCTCGGGATCGCCGTGGATCTCGCGCGACAGCGCGACGAGCTCGCTCGCGAGGTCGGCCTTCACCGGGCCGCCGCGGGTGGCGGGGCGGCGCGCAGCACCTCGAGCGCCTGACTCTCGTGCGCTTCGGTGTGGAACGGCCAGTGCCGGAACAGGTCGCCGACCGTCTCCGTCGCGCCGCCGTGCCAGTTGTGCTCGCTTGTACGCAGGAGATCCTCGTCGTTGAGCGAGCGAGCCAGCGCGATACCGCGCTCACGGAGCGCGCGCCACTGGGTGAGGAGCGCTTCGGCGTCCGCGCCGCATTCCTCGCGCACCATGCTTGGCACGGTCTGCCAGCCCTCTGGTGCATCGCGACCGACCATGCCCGGGATGAGCATGGTGAACACCTCACCCTCGGCCTCGATGAGGTGGCCGATGATCTGCTTGGCACACCATTCGTCGGGCGCGGCGTGGTGGCTCAGCTCTTCATCCGAGCGGTCGGCAAAGACCTCTGGGATGCGCACCAGCTGGACCTCGAGCCGGCGGACGACGTCGGCGATCGTGTCCGCCGGATGATCGGCGGTCACTCGTTCCTTCCTCCATGCGAGACACCGATCGAGCCGCGCAGACGGGGATCGAACGCATCGCGCAGACCGTCGCCGACGAGGTAGAGGCAGAGAACGGTGACGGTGATGGCGACGCCCGGCACGACGATGAGATGCGGCCCTTTGAAGTAGAACGCGGTCGCGCCGCTCAGCATGTTTCCCCACGACGGCTGCGGAGGCTGGACGCCGAACCCGAGGTACGAGAGCGCCGACTCCGCGAGAATGATCCCGCCGATGTCGACCATCGCGAGCACGATCATCAACGGGACGATGTTCGGGAAGATGTGCCGCAGCATGATCCGCGGCGCCGAGGCACCGACCGAGCGCGCGGCCTGGACGTACTCGCGGTCCCGCAGCGCGATCGTCTGACCGCGGGCGAAGTTCGCGATGCCGAGCCAGCCCAGCATCCCGATGAGGATCGACAGGCTGAGCGCGTCGAGCCGGAAGTACAGGCCGATCATGATGAGCAGGAACAGGATCGGGATGTTCGACAGCGTCGTCACCAGCCAGACGACGACGTCATCCCACCAGCCACGGAAATAGCCGGCGGTCAGGCCGAGCGCGATCCCCATCCCCATCGAGACGAGCGCCCCGAAGACGCCGATGAACAGCGAGATGCGCGCGCCGTAGAGGACGCGCACGACCTGGCTGCGCCCGAGGTTGTCGCCGCCGAGCCAATAGGCGGGCTCGTCCAGCGTCGGCTTCTCCCACGTGCGGAGGAGATCTTGCTGCGTGAAGGTGAAGCGGAACACGTGCTGCGCCAGGAGGTCGGCGCTCGCCGCGAGCAGGACCATGGCCGCGAGGACGGCCAGAGACGCCATCGTGACCGGGTCGTGACGGATCCGGTGCAGCGCGTCGGACCAGAAGCCAATGCTCGGTCGCGCCAGCTCGGCCGCGGGCGTCCGGAGCGTTACGGCAGGGGCAGCCATCAGCCGGCCTTGATGCGCGGGTCTACCCACGCGTACGCGAGGTCGCGAAGGATGTACGACACGACCAGCAGCAGGCTGCCGATGAGGACCGAAGCCTGCACGAGCGGATAGTCCTTCGAGTTCGCCGCATCGAAGAGCAGCCGACCGAGGCCCGGCCAGTTGAAGACCTGCTCGATGATGACCGACCCGCCCAGCAGGATCGTGAGGATGCCGCCGAACAGCGTCACGATCGGGATAAGCGCGTTGCGGAACACATGCCGCGCCAGCACGACCCGCTCCCGCAGTCCCTTGCTGCGGGCCGTCCGGACGAAGTCCTGTCCGAGGATCTCGAGCACCTCGGTACGGAGCACACGCGGGATGAACGCGATGCCGCCGGTGGCACCGATGATCACCGGGCCGGCCATGTGCCAGACGCGGTCCCAGCAGAAGAAGCAGCTCTCGCCGATGACGTTCATGCTCCCGACCGGGAACCACCCCAGGCCAACGCCGAACACGAGGACGAACAGCAGTCCGAGGAAGAACAACGGGACCGCGTGGAGCAGGACGGACACGCCTCGGATCGCCTGATCGGCGATCCGTCCCCGCTTGACGCCCGCGATCAAGCCCAGCGGCACCGAGACGACGATCGCGAGCAGCAGCGACGCGACGGAGAGCTGCAGGCTGTTCGGCAGCCGCTCGCCGATGACCTCGATCGCCGGACGGTTGTGCCTGAACGACGTACCGAAGTCGAGCCGCGCCGTGTCGCCGACGTACCGGACGAACTGGACCGGCAGCGGGTCGTTCAGCCCGAGCTTCTCGCGGAGCTCCTCCCGATCCTCTTCCGTGAGGTCGGGGTTGTTGCCGAGCATGATCGTGACGGGGTCGGACGGGGAGAGCCGCGTCAGCGCGAACGTGATGATCATGATCCCAAAGATCGTGGGGATCGCCTGCACCAGCCGCCGCGCGATGAACCTGCCCATGTGCCTCCCGGAACCGCGGGGAGAGCCGAGCGTAGGCGCCCGACTCTCCCCCTCTGTGCGCGACTCGTCAGCGGACCGGTCTGGTCCCTACTTCCTGAGCCAGAGCTTCTCCGCGTTCCAGTCCCACGTCTCACCCGACGTCGTCAGGCCGTAGGGCTTCTGCGAAAAGCCCTGGAGGGCCGTGCTGTGGAACATGAGCGATTCGGGCTGCCACAGCCAGGTGTATGGCGCGTCTTCGTTCAGCATCTTGTTGACCTGCTGGTAGAGGGTCTTGCGCGTGGCGTCGGTGCAGTCGGGCCCGAAGCGGCCCTGGTCGAGCAGCTTCGTCACGTCCGCGTTCTCGTAGTGGACCCAGTTGAAGTTGCCCTTGTTCTGCTGGGCAGCGTTGAAGAAGATCCACGCGCTGTCCGGGTCGGGACTGATGAACCAGCCGCCGGCGTGGCCTTCGTGGTCGACCTGGGTCGGGTCGAGCCGGGCTGTGAGGACGGGGCCCGTCTGGACGATCGGCTCGATCTTGATCCCGATGGCCTTGTACTGCTCCGTCGCGACCTGCATGAGCGCGGAAGCGCCCTGGCCGCCCTCGAGCCGCATCGCCATCGGCTGGCCGTTCGACCAGACGTACACGCCGTCCGCTCCCATCTTCGCGCCGGCCTTCTCGAGCAGCGACTTGGCGGTGGCGGGGTTGAAGTCGTACGTCTTCAGCCCGGTGGGCTCGTAAACGAACGACTGCTTCGGGTAGTGGCTGAACATCTGCGTCGCGTACCCGAGCTGGACCTTGTCGATGATGGCCTTCACGTTGAGGCCGTACCAGAGCGCCTGGCGGACGTCCTTGCTCGCGAGCCAGGGCGCCTTCGGTGACTTCATGTTCCAGCCGAGGTAGTTGTAGTTCGACGCGACCGTCGCGCGGCTGAGCGCGAGCTTGTTGCCCGCGGTCTTTTGGATCTCCTCGACGTCTGTCGGGAGCGTATACGCGAACGTGATCTCGCCCGTGAGGAGCGCCGCCTTCACGGCAGCGTCGTTCGCGTACGACTTGACGATGTACTCGTCGAGCAGCGGGGCGCCGCGCCAGTAGTTCGGATTCTTGGTCAGCGTGACCTGCACGCCCTTCTGCCACTCCTTGAAGACCCAGGGACCGAGCGATGCCGGAGGCGCGTTGTTCAGGGGGCTGCTGTCGATGGACTTCGTGAGATCGGTGGTCTTGTTGTTCCAGTCCTTCACGAAATGGTGCTTCGGCAGGACACCGCCGCCGGCGCTCACCAGCGAGCGCGCCGCTGTGCACAGAGCGCTGGACAGCCTGATGGTGACCGTCATGCCGTCCGCGCTCACCTGGAGCCCGGCCAGCGAATCCGTCTTCCCCTCGTTGTAGTCCTGGAAGCCGACGACGCGCGAGAAGACCGGCTTGCGGATGGGCGCCTTCGCCCGGATCGTGGCCTCAACGCTGTACTTGTAGTCCTCGCCCGTGAACGGAACGCCATCGCTCCACTTGACGTCCTTCCGCAGGTGGAAGGTGAGCGTCAGGCCGTCGGCGGACTGCTCCAGCCGCTCCGCCAGACCGGGTCCGAGCACGCCGGTGTCCGGGTTGTTCTGCATCAGACGCGGATAGAGCTGCCCCCAGACGACCTCGTCTGCACCAACACCCGAAAGGAGCGGCTGGAGCCCGGTGATCTCATCGGCGATGCCGTAGATGATGCGACCGCCGGCGACGGGAGACCCCGCAGCGGGCGCGCCGCTGCCAGTGCCGGTGGCCGGCGGCGTGCTCGATGTGCACGCAGTTGCCACGATGAACGTCGCGAGTGCGATCGCGAAAATCCGCCGCATGCGTCCCTCCCCATGTCCCCCGTTTGCCGGGTCACCGCAATGATAAGATCATCAGGCAATACGGTGTGGCGCCTGATCGGGTTCACGCACCGCCGATCCGGGGCAGGTGGGCAGCCCGCGTGGCCTCATACCTGGAGATGTCGCGAGCGTGGCGGAGCGTGAGCCCGATGTCGTCGAGGCCCTCCAGCAGCCGCATCCTCGTGAAGTCGTCGAGGGGGAACGCGTGCGTTTCCCCGGCGGCGCTCACCGTACGGTCCCCGACGTCGATCACGACGCTCAGGGTGTAGTCGGCCTCGACGGCGCGCATGAGGCGTGACACCGCGTTCCCGGGGAGCTGTGCTGTCACCATCCCGACCCTCGCGCAGTTCATGCGGAAGATGTCGGCGAAGCTCTCGGCGACGATCGCCCGGAACCCGTGCTCCTGGAGCGCCCAGACGGCGTGCTCGCGGGAGCTCCCGCAGCCGAAATTCGGCCCGGCCAGGAGGATCGCCGCTCCCGCGTAGCGTGGGTCGTTCAACACGAATGCCGGATCCCTGCGCCACGACTCGAAGAGGCCCGCGCCGAAGCCGGTGCGCTCAACGCGCTTCAGCCATGACGCCGGGATGATCTGATCGGTGTCGACGTCGCGCCGGTCCAGCGGCATCGCGCGACCCGTTACTTGACGAACAGCCTTCATAGCGACCGAGCGGCTTCGCCGCGAGGAAGCGCAGGGCCCACGCGAGCGGAGCAGCGAAGCGCGCAGCGAGCGGGGATCAACAGGGTCGCGGGGTTCAAAGGTCCTCGGGGGTCGCGAAGTGGCCGGCGATGGCCGTCGCAGCCGCGACCACCGGCGACACGAGATGGGTCCGCCCGCCGGGGCCCTGACGTCCCTCGAAGTTGCGGTTCGAGGTGGACGCGCAGCGTTGTCCTGGCCCGAGCACGTCCGGATTCATCCCAAGGCACATCGAACAGCCTGCCGCGCGCCACTCGAAGCCGGCCCGCCTGAACAGCGCGTCGAGCCCTTCGCGCTCGGCTTCCGCCTTCACCTGAGCCGATCCCGGGACGACGAGCGCGCGCAGGCCGTCCCGGACACGGCGGCCGTCGATCACCGCGGCGGCCGCGCGGAGGTCCTCGATCCGCGCGTTGGTGCATGAGCCGATGAAGACGGCGTCGACCGCGATGTCGCGGATCGGCGTGCCTGGGAGCAGATCCTGATAGCGGAGGGCGCGCGCTGCGGTCTCCTGCCGTGCGGGGTCGCCGAACGACTCGGGATCCGGGACGACGCCGTCGATGGTGCTCGATTGCGCGGGATTCGTGCCCCAGGTGACGTACGGCCGCAGCTGGCGAGCGTCCACGCGAACCTCGCGGTCGAACGCCGCGCCCTCGTCGGTCGCGAGGGAGCGCCAGCCATCGAGCGCGCGCTCCCACGCTGCTCCCGTGGGTGCATGCGGCCTGCCCTCCAGGTATGCGAAGGTCACGTCATCGGGCGCGATCATCCCGGCACGCGCGCCGGCCTCGATGGACATGTTGCAGACGGTCATGCGGCCCTCCATCGAGAGCCTCCGGATCGCGGCACCCCGGTACTCGACGATCGTTCCGGTCCCCCCCGAGATCCCGATGCGCTCGATGACGCCGAGGATCACGTCCTTCGCCGTCACGCCGCGCGCGAGCTCGCCCTCGACCGTCACCGCCATCGTCCCTGGCCGCGCCTGCGCGATCGTCTGCGTCGCGAGCACGTGCTCGACCTCGCTCGTGCCGATCCCGAACGCGACGGCACCGAAGGCGCCATGCGTCGAGGTGTGGCTGTCTCCGCAGACGATGACCATGCCGGGCTGCGTGAGGCCGAGCTGTGGACCGATGACGTGAACGATCCCCTGCAGCGCGTGACCGAGCGGGTAGCAGCGGACCCCGAACTCGCGACAGTTCTCCTCGAGGGCTGAAAGCTGCCGCGCGGAGACCGCGTCGGCGATGGGTTTGTCGATGTCGACCGTCGGCGTGTTGTGGTCGGCGGTCGCGAGCGTCAGGTCCGGGCGGCGCACGCGCCGGCCCGCGAGGCGGAGCCCGTCGAAGGCCTGTGGCGAGGTCACCTCGTGGACCAGATGGAGATCGACGTAGAGCAGGTCCGGCTCGCCTTCCGCGCGACGGACGACGCGACTGTCCCAGACCTTCTGCGAGAGCGTCCGCCCCATCAGACGGTCGCGGGGCTGCGTGTCGTCGCCCGGTCCGGCGCCTCACGACGCAAGCGCGCGGCCGCGCTCAGGACCGCCCGAAGCGAGGCGGTGAGGATGCTCGTATCGATGCCCACGCCCCACCGGACCTGTCCACTCGCGCCGCGAGCCTCCACGTACGCCACCGCTGCGGCGTCGGTGCCGGCAGTGAGGGCGTGCTCCGCGTAGTCGAGGACCTCGAGCTCGATCCCGAGCCCGGCGCGCAGCGCGTGCACGAGCGCGGCGACAGGTCCATTCCCCTCCCCGCCGATCGAGCGGGTGGCCCCGTCGACCTCGAGCTGCACCGCGAGCTCGGCGCCGTCGTGGGTCGTTCGCGTCTCGTACGTGAGGAGGGCGATCGGGCCGTCGGCCGGAAGATATTCGGCGGTGAATGCCGACCACATCGCGGCGGGCGAGATCACCGTGCCGGTGTCCTCCGTGATCTTCTGGATCGTGCTGGAGAACTCGATCTGAAGCCGCCGGGGAAGGTCGAGCCCGTGCTCCGCCTTCATGATGTACGCGATCCCGCCCTTGCCCGACTGGCTGTTCACGCGAATGACCGCCTCGTAGGTGCGACCGACGTGCTTCGGATCGATGGGGAGGTACGGGACCTCCCAGGCCGCGCCTGGCTCGAGCGCGTCCAGACCCTTCTTGATCGCGTCCTGATGCGAGCCCGAGAACGCCGTGTAGACGAACTCGCCCGCGTAGGGATGCCGGTGGTGCACCGGCAAGCGGTTCGCGTACTCGACGACCCGGCGCAGCCCGTCGATGTCGCTGAGGTCGAGACGGGGGTCGACGCCGTGGCTGAACAGGTTGAGCGCAAGCGTGATGAGGTCGACGTTCCCGGTGCGCTCGCCGTTCCCGAAGAGCGTGCCCTCGACGCGGTCGGCGCCCGCCATCACGCCAAGCTCCGCCGCGGCGACTGCGGTCCCGCGGTCGTTGTGCGGGTGCAGCGAGAGCACGACCCGATCGCGGTCCGGGATCGACCGGTGGAACCATTCGACGACATCGGCGTACACGTTCGGCGTATAGCACTCCACCGTTGCGGGCAGGTTGACGATGAGCTTGCGCTCGATCGTCGGTGCGATCACGTCGGCGACCGCGCCGCAGATCTCGAGCGCGAACTCCGGCTCGGTGGCGGTGAAGCTCTCCGGCGAGTACTCGTAGCGCAGGTCCGTCGGGCCGAGCGTGTGCTCGAGCGAACGGCAGAGGCGCGCGGCATCGGTCGCGATGCGCGTGATGCCGGACCGGTCCTCGCGAAATACGACCCGCCGCTGCACGACGGACGTGGAGTTGTAGAAGTGCACGATCGCGCGTGGTGCCCCGCGGAGGCACTCAAAGGTACGTTCGATGAGCTCGGGGCGGCACTGCACGAGCACCTGGATCCACACGTCCTCGGGGACGAGCTCTTCCTCGATGAGCCGACGCACGAACTCGAAGTCCGGCGCGGAGGCTGACGGAAATCCGACCTCGATCTCCTTGAAGCCCATCCGAACGAGCGTCTGGAAGAGCCGCAGCTTGCGCTCGGGGTCCATCGGGTCGATGAGGGCCTGATTCCCGTCACGCAGGTCGACCGAGCACCACCGCGGCGCCCGCTCGATCGGCCGATCGGGCCAGGTCCGGTCCGGTAGGCCGGCGGCGAACGGCGTGAAGGGGCGGTACGCACGGAACGGCATCGTGGTCACGCGCGACCCGCCTCTTGGGCCGGCGCAGTGTCGAGGATCTCATCCGCCGGGAAGCCCGCACCGCGAACGAGCGCGAGGACCGCCTCCGCGTGCGCCCGATCGCGCGTGTCGACGATGACGTCGAGGCCGACGCGGCCAAGCGCGGCGTACGGCCCGACCCGGTGGATGCCGACGTGCAGGATGTTGATGTGCTCCCCGGCGAGAAGTCCCGTCAGGCCGTGGAGCATCCCGGGCCGGTCGTCGAGCCAGGTCCGGAACGCCAGGTAGCGCCCCGCGGAAGCGAGTCCCTGCTGGAGCGCCTTGCCAAGCAGGTTCGGGTCGACGTTGCCACCACTCACGATGACGCCGACGCGGTGGCCGCCGATGCGGCCGTTCGCCTCGAGCACAGCGGCGAGCGCGACGGCGCCGGCGCCTTCCGCGAGCAGCTTGTGCCGCTCCAGCAGCAGGACCATCGCGCCGGCGATCGCCTCGTCGCCCACGGTCACCACGTCGTCGACGAGCTGCCGGACCACCGCGAAGGTCCGCTCGGCGGGCCTGCGGACGGCGATGCCATCCGCGATGGTCGAGGCGCCCCGCTCGACGATGTGTCCGAGACCGAAGGACTCGGCAAGCGCGGATGCGCCGGCCGCCTGCACGCCCACGATGCGCGGCCGGCGCGGATGCGCGGACATGGCGAGTGCCACGCCCGCGATGAGCCCTCCGCCGCCGACCGGCACCACGACCGTGTCGAGGTCCGGTGCGTCCTCGAGAAGCTCGAGCGCCAGCGTCCCCTGGCCCGCGATCACGGCGTCGTCATCGAACGCGTGGACGTACGTCCGGCCGCGGTCGCGCGCGATCCCGAGCGCAGAGGCGTGCGCCTCGTCGTAGCCGCCATTCACGAGCACCGTCTGGGCGCCGGCGCGCTGGATCGCGGTGAGCTTCGCGAGGGGCACCCCGTGCGGCAGCACGACGCACGCCCTCACGCCGGCGAGCTGCGCCGCGAAGGCCACACCCTGGCCGTGATTGCCCGCGGAGGCCGTCACGACCCCCGCGGCACGGGCGGCAGGATCGAGCTGGAGGATCGCGTTGAGCGCGCCACGGATCTTGAAGGCGCCGGTCCGCTGCAGATTCTCGAGCTTCAGGAAGACATCGCGGCCGGCCAGCGTCGAGACGGCGGGCGAGTGCTCCGTCGGCGTACGGCGCACGTGCGGTCCGATGCGCAGGGCGGCCTCCGCGACAGATGCCGCATCGAGTGGCCGCATCGCGGTGAGCGTCACGGCTAGTCGGCGGCGCTCGCGGGCTCGCGGGCCTCGACGCCGACGGCGGAGGCGGGCTCCTGGTCCGGGACGTCGCGCCGCGGCAGCCAGGGCATCATGCGCCGCAGCTCCCGCCCGACCCGCTCGACCTGGTGATCCTGCTCCTCGGCACGGCGCCGGTAGAGCTCCGGGGCGCCGTTGCGCGCCTCGGCGATCCAGCGGCGCGCCCACGTGCCGTCCCGCACCTCGGCGAGGACCTGCCGCATGGTGTCGCGCACGCGCGAGTCGATGATCCGCTGACCGGACGTGTAGTCGCCGAACTCGGCCGTATCGCTGACGGAATAGCGCATGTAGCTGATCCCGCCCTCGTACATCAGGTCGACGATGAGCTTGAGCTCGTTCAGGCATTCGAAGTACGCGATCTCCGGCTGATACCCCGCCTCGACCAGCGTGTCGAAGCCCGCCTTCACGAGCTCCGAGATGCCGCCGCACAGCACGGCCTGCTCGCCGAAGAGATCCGTCTCGACCTCCTCCGCGAAGGTGGTCAAGAGGACGCCCGCACGCGCGGAGCCCAGGCCATGCGCGTACGCGAGCGCCGTCGCGAGGGCCTGTCCGCTCGCGTCCTGGTGGATGGCGACGAGCGATGGCACGCCCTTGCCCTCCCGGTAGACCTCACGCATGCGGTGACCGGGCGCCTTCGGGGCGACGAGCACGACGTCGATATCGGGCGAGGGCGTGATCTCTTTGAAGTGCACGGAAAAGGCATGGGCCACGACGAGCGTGCGCCCGCGTCCCATCAGCGGTGCGATGCGCTCCCAGATGGCACGGTGCGACGGATCGGGGGCAAGGATCGCCACGACGTCGGCATGGCGCGCGGCATCTGTGACCTCGCGCACGTCGAACCCGTCGGTGAGCGCACGTCCCCAGCTCCCGCTCCCCGCCTTCAGGCCGACGATCACCTGGTGACCGCTGTCGCGCAGGTTCTGCGCGTGCGCGTGCCCCTGGCTGCCGTAGCCGATGACGGCGATGGTCTTGCCGGCGAGCGCGCCCGGGTCAGCGTCCTTGTCGTAGTAGATGGTGGCCATGGTCATTCCTCCTTCGCGACGCCGAGATGCCACGGTCGCTGCTGACTCACTCCTCGACCTGCTCGAGAGCGGCTTGGCGCACATTCACGAGCGCGGTGAATTGACGGAGCGCGAGGGCGGCCTCGCCGGGCGCGGCGCCCGCGACGATCGCGACGTCCCAGCGGCTCCCGACGGTGGTGACGGACATGCTCTCGAGGCCGAGGCGCCTGCGGCGCGCGACGCCGAGCACACGCTCGAGCGCGCCGGGCGCCCGCTCGACCGACAGCTGGAATCGCCGCGTCACGATGCGGGCCCGTCGATCGCGTCCGCGTTCGCCCCACCCGGTGGCACGATCGGCCACACGTTCGCGCGGCTCTCGATGTGCACGTCGACGATCACCGGGCCGTCGGCGCGGGCGGCCGTCGCGAGCGTCGGCGCGAGCGCGTCACGCGTATCGACACGGAAGCCCTGTGCGCCGTACGCGTCGGCGAGCTTCACATAGTCGGGACTCGCGATCGGAGTCTGCGAGATGCGGCCGTCGTAAAAGAGCTGCTGCCACTGACGGACCATGCCGAGGTATCCGTTGTTCAGGATCACCATCTTCACCGGGAGGCGCTCCTGCACGGCGGTCCCGATCTCCTGAATGGTCATCTGGGCGCATCCGTCGCCGACGATCGCCCAGACGTCGGCCGCTGGATCCGCGACCTGCACGCCGAGGGCTGCCGGCAGCGCATAGCCCATCGCGCCAAGGCCGGCCGAGGTGAGATAGCGGTCCAGGGCGCCGAGCTGCAGCCACTGCGCCGCCCACATCTGGTGCTGACCGACATCCGCGACGAAATACGCGTCGGGATCCGCCGCTTCGCGGATCGCGCGCACGACCGCGCGCGGTGCGAGCTCCATCCGCTCGTCGGAGGCGTCGAGCTTCGGGCGGGCCCGCTGCCGCCAGCCAGCGACCGCGTTACGCCACGCCGGCCGCCGCCGCTCCGGAAGGCGCGCCAGGAGCGTGGCAAGGACGGCTGCGGCGTCGCCCACGATGCCGACCTCGGTCGGGACGTTCTTGCCGATCTGGCACTCGTCGATGTCCACGTGGACGACGCGCGCTCCGGGCGCGAAGGCCGCGACCTTGCCGGTCACGCGATCGTCGAACCGCAATCCGACGGCGAGGATCACGTCCGCGGCGTTCACCGCGGCGTTCGTTCCGGTGCTTCCGTGCATGCCGAGCATGCCGATCGAGAGCGCGTGATCCTCCGCCATCGCGCCCAGGCCGAGCAGCGTGTGCGCGACCGGAGCATCGAGCCGCTCGGCGACCTCGCGCACCAGGGCGTGCGCGCCTGCGAGGCGCACCCCGTGCCCGGCGATGACGAGCGGGCGTTCAGCACGCTCTAGGAGGGTCACCGCGCGCTCGAGCGCCCCCAGGTCGGCGGGGACAGCGGAGACGGACGTGGATCCGGACTCGAGATCGCCGGCCGGCGCTAGCTGGACCTGGGCGTTGAGCACGTCCTTGGGCACGTCAACGACCACCGGCCCCGGCCGGCCCTCGCGCGCGAGCGCGAACGCGCGCGCGATCGCGGACGCGATGTCCTCGGGGCGCTCGACAAGGAACGCGTGCTTGGTGATCGGCGCGACCATCCCGATGACATCGGTCTCCTGGAACGCATCGCGCCCCATGAGCGCGGTCGAGACCTGCCCGGTGATCGCGACCATCGGAATGGAGTCCATGTACGCGGACGCCAGCCCCGTGACGAGGTTCGTCGCGCCGGGGCCTGATGTGGCCATGCAGACGCCCGGGCGGCGACGCACCCGCGCGTAGCCGTCGGCCATGTGCGCCGCACCCTGCTCGTGGCGGACGAGGACGTGGCGCAGAGAGGGGTGGTCGGGGAGCGCATCGTAGATCGGCAGGGAGGCGCCGCCGGGGTAGCCGAAGATAACGTCGACGCCGGCGCGCTCGAGCGCGACGCACAGCGCGTTCGCCCCGCGCACCGTGGTGCCGCTCGCCGCCTTCGTGTCGATCTCGATCGTCGTCGCCACATCGAGCTCCTTTCGAACGCCGTGACCGGTCAGACGATCTCGCGCATCGGGACGTTGCTGCTGCGGTACGCCTCGACGGCGATCGTCATGAGGGAGATGTCCGCCAGAGTCTGCGGCGTGTCCGTGGCCGCGCGCACGATGTCCTCGACCCGCTGCAGCTGCTCGCTGTCGAAGTGCATGCCGAGCGCGCGAAGCCTGGCCGCGAGCGCGTCCTGATGGGCCGACATCTCCGTGCTCCTTCTTCTTGTCTCCTACAAACAAGAAGACCTCTCATGTCCTGAGAGGTCTTTTCGCTGGTCTCGCGTGGCGTG
>JACDAF010000362.1 GCA_013695575.1 Chloroflexota bacterium
GGAAGATCACGGTCGTGATGTTCGACCAGTACGGGACGGTGGTCGACATGCAGGGGGGCCTCACCGAGATCGCGGCCCCGTTCCTCGAGGCCAAGGGCTGGACCGGCGATCCGGGCTCCTTCGTCACTTGGTGGCGCCGCACGCATTTCGAGAGCTCGATGATCGACGCGCTCTTGCACAAGGAGCACACGCCCTACCGCGAGATCGGCCACGCCGCCGTCGCCTACACGATGGACCGCGCCGGCATCGCCTACACGCACGACGAGGTTCGCTACCTCGTGGGCTGCATCGAGCGGCTGAAGCCCTTCCCGGACGTGCCCGAGGCGCTCGCCCGTCTCAAGACGAGATACAAGATCGTGGTCCTCTCGAACGGCGACCCGGACATGCTCGAGGCCGCCAAACAACACCACGGCATCCCCTTTGACCGGGTCATCTCGGTGGCCGAGGCGGGGTCGTTCAAGCCCCACGTCGCGACCTACATGAAGGCCGCCGAGATCATGGGCGTGCGGATGGACGAGGTGCTCTTCGTCGCCAACCACGCCTTCGACTGCATCGGCGCGAAGGCCGCGGGCATGCACAGCGCGTTCATCGACCGGCGCAAGCGCCCGTTCGGCGGCACGCCCTACCAGCCGGACCTGTGGGTCGACGACATGACCTCACTCGCCGACCTCCTGGTCTGAGGCGTGGACGAGGGGGCCGCCCGCCGGGCATTCGAGAACGCGCTTGCCACCTACCGGCAGGACTTCGGCACGTTCTTCCTCGCGCGTCTCCTTGGCCTCGAGATCACGTACCCCGGCGAGACCTGCGTCGTCACGTTCGAGCCGGCGGACTTCCTGTTCAACCCGCAGGGCACGCTGCACGGGGGCGTCATCGCCGCCGTGATGGACATCTCGATGGGGCACCTCCTGAACCGCGCGAGCGGCCCGGGCACGACGCTCGAGATGAAGACGCAGTACCTCGCGGCGGTGCGCGCCGGAAGGCTCACCTGTACCGGTCGCTTCCTTCGCCAGGGCAAGGGCGTCTCGTCCCTGGTGTCGGAGATGGTGGACGCGGACGGCGAGCTCGTCGCTTACGCGACCGCGACATGGAGATCGCAGAGACCCTAAGAGGCGAGACCAACAAATGGGTGGTGGATCCAAGCCGTCAGCGCAACGCGACGATTGATGCGTGTGCTGAGCGGGAGGGATTCACATGGCGCAGGTCGGACGGCCAGGTCTGTCGGCGGAGCAGAAGCGGGATTTGTGGCAGCGCTGGAAAGCGGGCCAGTCGCTCAGCGAGATCGGGCGTGCGCTCGAGAAGCACGCCGGGTCGATCCACGGTGTGGTCGCGGCCAACGGCGGCTTCGTCCCGCGGGCGCGGAGGCGGCGCAGCTCGGCCCTGACGCTTCGCGAGCGCGAGGAGATCTCGCGCGGCCTGGCGCAAGGAGCAGCGCTGCGCGCGATCGCCGCTTCGCTCGGGCGCGCGCCATCGACGATCAGCCGTGAGGTCCGGCGATGCGGCGGACCTCGTCGGTACCGGGCCGCTCCCGCCGACGAGCGGGCCTGGGAGGAGGCCCGGCGACCCCAGCCCTGCCGGTTGGCTCGGAATGGGCGGCTGCGGCAGCTCGTCGCCCGAAAGCTCAGCGTGGACTGGTCGCCGGAGCAGATCTCCGGGTGGCTTGCCCAGGCCTTCCCCGCCGATGACGCTATGCGGGTGTCCGCCGAGACCATCTACCGCAGCCTGTTCATCCAGGCCCGCGGGGTGCTGAAGAAGGAGCTCGTCGCCCACCTGCGGTCGCGGCGCACGATGCGCCGGTCGAAGCACGCCAGCACCCACGGCCAGGGCCGCGGCGGCATCGTGGATGCCGTCTCGATCCGTGAACGGCCGGCGGAGGTCGCGGACCGGGCTATCCCCGGGCACTGGGAAGGCGACCTCATCGCCGGGGGAAAGAACACCCACGTGGCGACGCTGGTCGAGCGCCGCTCCCGGTTCACGATGCTGGTCAAGGTCGACGGCAAGGACACCGAGACCGTCGTCGACGCGCTCCGCCGACAGGTCCGGACGCTCCCCAAGCAGCTGCGCACCACGCTCACCTGGGACCGCGGCATGGAGCTGGCCGCGCACAAGCGGTTCA
>JACDAF010000070.1 GCA_013695575.1 Chloroflexota bacterium
CGTGCGGGCTGAGGAGAGTGCCCAGGGCGCACTGTCGCCGCGGGTCGTCTTCACCGACCCCCAGGTTGCGGCCGTAGGGCACACGTTGGCTTCGGCCGAGGAAGCCGGCTTGCCCGCAATCGCCGTCGACCACCCGACGAACGGGGTCGCCGGATCGAGCTTCTACGGCCGCAAGGCGCCGGGGACGGCAAGGCTCGTCGTCGACCTCGAGCGCGAGGTGATCGTCGGTGCCACGTTCACGGGACCCGATGTTGCCGAGCTGCTGCACGCCGCGACCATCGCGATCGTGGCGGAGGTTTCGATCAGTCAGCTCCGGCACGCCGTACCTGCCTTCCCGACCCGCAGTGAAGTCTGGCTCCGGCTCCTCGAGAGGTACGAGGTCGAGCACCGGCCGGTCGGCACGAAGGAGCTCGCCGCCGCCGCGGCGTGAGCAGAATGGGGCCAGTGGCCGCGAAGGGTCTTCTTGTTGTCGCCGCACTCGGGGGTTTGGGTGTCGGTCTCTACGCCCTCCTCGTGCGTGGCTCGTTGACGGTCGACGTCGGTATCGGCCGGAGGGTTCGCCGGCTCGGACCGCTTACCTGGCACATCGCCGCCCCGCGTGAGCTCGTCTTCGAGGTGATCTCGGCTCCGTACCTACGCCGAGCTCCGCGCGCGCTCGCGAGCAAGCTGCGCGTTCTCGAGCGAGGCGAGAACATGGTGCTCGCGGAGCACTTCACGCACGTCGGCCCGGTCGTGACGACGACGCTCGAAACGATCCGCTTCGAGCCGCCCGACCGCGTCCACTTCCGCCTCGTCCGTGGCCCTGTGCCATACGTCGCAGAGGAGTTCCATCTTCGTGAGACGCCGGAGGGAACAGAGTTTGTGTACAGCGGTGAGCTCGGCACGGACTTCTGGGGACTCGGGCGCGGATGGGGAGCGCTCGTCGCGCGGCGCTGGGAGGCCACGGTTTGCGACTCGCTCACGGCGATCAAGGCGGAGGCAGAGCGGCGAGCCGCCCATAGGACGTCTCGACTCTCCCGGTCCGTCGAGACTGCGTAACGCAGTCACGTGAGCGCGTACAACTACGAGAACTTCGACGCCTACGTCGAGGCGGGTGAGGACGAGCGGGAGTTCGGCGCGTTCCCGAACGCCCTTCACGCAGGGGAGCGCGCGCCGAACGGAGAGCTGACCCAACTCGACGGCGAACGCGTACGTCTCTCCGATCTCTGGCGGGGAAGGGGCGTCGTTCTCGAGTTCGGCTCGTTCACCTGACCGTACTGCGCCGCAGAGGGTCCTCTGCTCGACGAGCTGGCGCCGCAGCACCCCGACTGGGACTGGTACTTCGTGTACACGCGGGAGGCACACCCCGGGGAGAACCTTCCGGCGCACGCGACCTTCGAGGACAAGCTCGCCGCGGCAGCGAGACTCCGCGACGAGCTCGGCATCTCCCGCCCGATCCTCGTCGATGACTTCGAGGGAACCGTGCACCTCGCGTACGGTGGTCTTCCGAACATGTCCTGGGTGCTCGGTCGCGGCGGCCTCATTCTCTACAAGGCGATGTGGACGTCTGCGGCGCGCATCGGAGACTTCCTCGAGCGCGTCCAAGCACAGCCGCTCGATCTCAGGCACGCGCCCTTCCACACCGAGCAGCTGGAGATCCGCCGTCGTGACGGTCAAGCGTTCACGCGCGGACTCGAGCGGAACGGCCCGAGGGCCGTCGCCGAGTTCGCGCGAGCCGAGGAGCTGTGGAGCCAGCGTGCGCGGACTGCCCGATCGCGACGGAGCTGACGCCGGAGCGGTCGGAACGAAAGCACTGAAGTGCAAGGGCCCGCGAGGAGGCGCAGCTACTCTTCGCGGGCCCGGCTTGCTCCCTACCGGACGTCGATCGTCACCACCGACATCGTTCCCGGCACTGGAGCGTGAAGGTTGTCCGCGAGAACGGCGATCAGCTTGTGCTTACCCCGACTAACGCCCTTCAGGGAGACGTCGAGGGTCTTGTCTGCGGTCATCGCCATCATCGTCGCCATCGACGGCTCGTCGAGGAAGACATGCCAGTGGCCATAACCGCTGACCGACGGCTTGCCGAACAGAGCTCGAGACAGGTTGAAGGCACCGACCGCCACTTTCAGCGTGACGGTTCCGTTCACGACGGCGCCGTTCCGCGGCGAGACGATCCGGATCGACGGCGCCCCGGGGAAGGTTGCAGGCTTTACGGTCGGCAGCGCGGACGACGGCTTGTAGCGGAACCCGACCGTGGTGTTGCTGCCCGCGACCTCCGAGTGGTCGTTGCGGGCGAGCACGAATCCGAGCTCATGCTTGCCGGGCGCGACGTTCTGGAGCGATAGAGCAGCGCGGGGGGCGCCGTACGCGTTTACGAGGCGTCCGTCGATGTGGATGTGGTAGTGGCCGACGCCGGGGACCGGCGCTTTGCCGGCGAGCATTCCGTCGACACGCCAACCGGAGATGGCCACGCGAGTGGGAACGGTGTTCCCCTTCACGACGGCGCCAGTGCGAGGAGCAAGTACCGAGAGCTGGGGGGCGCTGAGCTGACTCGAGGCCGCTACCGCGACTGCGGGCACGGTCACCGCCGCCGTGATGGCAAGCACAGTTGCACGAGATCGGAGCACGAGATCCTCCTTTGGGTGGTTGA
>JACDAF010000371.1 GCA_013695575.1 Chloroflexota bacterium
GGCTCCGCCTCACGCGGAGCCGCGGACGGCAAGCGTCCGCGGCCCGCTTCGGCCGGCCGCGGGCGCCTTCTTTCCCGATCGAGGTGAGTCGAGTAGGTTCAGCGCACCATCGCGATGTCCGAGGACCTGCGGAAGCCGAGGATCTACCCGCGAAGGATCGTCGAGCGTCCTCGACTGATCCAAGAGCTCGAGTCGTCCCGCGCCCGAATCGTCCTACTCGTGGCGGGCTCCGGGTACGGCAAGACCGTCCTTGCCGAGCAGTGGGCCACTGCTGAGGGCAGGACTGTCGGCTGGTTTCGCGCGCGTGCATCCGCGGCTGACGTCTCGGTCGTTGCGCGGGGCCTCGTGGGAGCGGCTGACATGGTCATGCCCGGTGCTGGCCGTCGCCTACTGGAGCGACTCTCCGTCACCGAGGATCCGGAGCGAGAAGCAAGTCTCCTCGCGGAGATGCTCGCTGAAGATCTCGGTGATTGGCCCGAGACGGGCTGGCTCGTGGTTGACGATCACGACCAGATCGCAGCGTCCCTCGCGTCCGAGACGTTTCTTGAGACAGTCATCGCGCGCTCACCCGCCCGGCTTCTGTTGCTCGGTGGCGGACGACCGACCTGGGTTCACGCCGACACGCTTGCCTCGGAAAGCGCGCTTGAACTGCGAGGGCACCAACTCGCTATGACCGTGGACGAAATGCGAATCGCCCTACGCGAGAGCGCGTCCCTGGCTTTGGACGGCGAGAGCCTCGCGGGTGGCTGGCCTGCTCTAGTAGGTCTCGCCTCAATGCTTCCCGACGCTCCCGTCCCCGAGGTCTCTAGCGCGGGGGCGCTGTACGAGTTCTACTCCGAAACGCTACTTGGCGCGCTTCCATCGGAGCTGGGTACTGACCTCATGAGGCTCGCGGCGCTACCGACCATCGATCGCGAGCTGGCGGGAACGGTGTTGGGGACGGCAAGGACGCACGAGGTATGTACAGAGTTGATCGAGCTCGGTCTCCTCGATGAGCGGAACGACCAGCTTGTACTGCAATCGCTCTTCCGCGAGTTCTTGGAGCGGCGGACAACGGCGTCTGGCATCCGAGTCACCTCGATCGGCGCTGCGCTACCCCTTTATCGTGAGCGAAGGGACTGGGACTCTGCCTTTGAGCTCATGCGGCGCTTTGCGCTCGACGATGAGCTCGCTGGCCTCGTTCTCGAGGCCGTGGATGAGCTTCTGTTCAGCGGGCGCCTCTCTACGCTCGAACGCTGGTTTCAAGTCGTGAGAACGAAGAGGCTCGCTCCTCATGCGGCGTTGCAGATCGCCGAGGTCGAAGTAGACCTTCGCCACGGACGGCACGCGACGGCGCTTACCAAGGCGAGGTCGCTTCTCGCGAACGGGATCACCGATGGGGAGGTGGCGCACCGGTTGAGTATGGTCGCCGCGCGTGCCGCCCACGCCGGAGGACGCGAAGAGGAAGCGCTGGAGTTCTATCGCCGGTCGCGTACGACGGCGATCTCGCTATCCCAGGATCGAGAAGCAAGGTGGGGCGAACTGATGTGTACCTCGGCGCTTGAGCGTCCTGACGCGCACCTGATTCTCAGCGAGCTTGTCGGATCAGTAGTGGCGTCGGATGCGAGGGATCAAGTCCGCATGGCGGACAAGCAGCTGAGCGTCGGGTTCAGGTTTGGGTTCGTCCACCACCTAGCAGACAGCCGACGCGCGGCAGAGCTCGTCTCAGAGGTAGCTGACCCGTTCGTTCGGTGTTCGTTCCTCAGTGTGCATGCGTGGGCGTTGGCGCTCGGCGCCCACTACGAAGAGGCGTTCCCATTCTCGACACAGCTCGTAAAGGACGCTGTCGACCATCGTGTCGACCCGGCGCTTCCCTACGCCTATTCGATTCAGGCAGTCGTACTAGCCGGCTTGGGTCGGCAGGCCCACGCGCGGCAGGCGGTCGAAATGGCCGATCGCCTAGCCCGACGGGTTAATGATGAGAACGGTATTCAGAACTCGTACGCGACACGTGTTCGCATACTGCTGCAAGCAGGTGCCGTCGCAGAAGCCTGCGCTGTGGAACCGGCAGACACCAGTCGCGCACTGCCCAGCATGCGAGGGGAGGTACTCAGTTCGCGTGCACTGGCACTTGCAACGATCGGACGAGTCGACGAGGCGACCGAGTTGGCCGAGACAGCAGCTGGCGCCACGCTTGGAATCGAGACGCAGGCGCTCTGCGCCGCTGTTGACGCCGTCGCGTCGCTAAAGCGTCGAAGCGACGACATCATGGATCATTGCGACGCGCTGATCGAGCACGTGTTTGCAGCAGGGTCGGTTGACATCGCTGTCACTGCATACCGTGCGAACCCGGAACTGCTTGCCGCCCTGTTCGCGTCGCGTCGGATTCGCGATCAAGTGGTTTATCTCACTCGACGGGCTGGGGACGAGCCGCTCGTCGAAGCTTTGGGACTTTCGTCGTCCGCCGTAGTGGATCCCGCGACCGCTCTGTCGAATCGCGAGCGAGAGGTCTACGAGCTCGTCTGCGAGGGCCTTTCCAACGCCGAGATCGGAAAGCGTCTATTCATTGTTGAGGGCACAGTGAAAGCGCATGTCCACCACGTATTCGACAAGCTCGGCATTCGATCTCGCAGCGCGCTTGCGCTCAACGCGGCGCGCGATCGCTATGCGACTTCCACCGCGGCCAGTTCGGGTGCGGGTCTTGGCGGGGATGAAGGAACGGCGACACCGAATCCCAACCCACGCGCCGCCCTGTAGTCGACGTTCGCCGTCGAGAGAATCGAGAGGAACGCCACGACAGCCTCGGGGTAGAACTGGCTACCCATCGCTTGTAGGAGACGGTCTCTCGCGACGGTGTACTCCATGGCCGCCCGATACGGGCGATTCGAGGTCATTGCGTTATAGGCGTCCGCAACGGCGATGATTCTTGAGATGAGCGGGATCTCCTCGCCGGGAATCTTGTCCGGGTAGCCCTCCCCGTCCATGCGCTCGTGATGGTGACGCACGATGATCGCGATATCTGAGTAAGCGTCAACCTTGGAAAGAATACGCTCGCCAATCTCAGAGTGACGTTCCATCTCGCGAAATTCCTCAAGAGTAAGCCGGCCCTCTTTGTTAAGGAGCGTTGCCGGCAGGCCGATCTTGCCGATGTCGTGTACAAGTCCCGCCAGGTACGTCCGTTCCTGTTCTTCAGGCGGAAGGCCGAGTTTCTCGGCTATGTCTCGTGAGTAAGTGGCCACGGCGCGTGAATGACCGGCGGTGTAACGGTCGCTCTCCTCAAGGGTTTGTACAAGCGCGGTCGCGAAGGAGAGGTTCGCCTCTCCTAGTCGCGTGTTTGCGATCTTGAGATCGTCGTAGAGGCGAATTTGCTCCTCAAGCAGTCGAGCTTTCTCCTGGTAGAGGCTGAAGAGCTGCTGTGCGGCTAGCGCGGGAGCAAGGAACAGGAACGCTGTCCATGGAGAGATCCTGTCGTAGGTAAAGACAAGAGCCGCAACGACAGGCGCGTAAATGCAGACTGCAGTACCCATCACCGGACCGACTGTTCTTGCGATCGATGTCCTGGTGCCGCGAACGAGGCCCGTTGTTGTGGCGAGGGCAATCTCGACTGCTTCGCCTACCGCCGAGGCAGCGATTGTCGCCAAGAAGAGTCCAGGGGTCGAGTCAATGCGATCCAGAACAGCCTCAGCGGTCAACCCCATGGCGGCGCCGGACAAGAACCGGACACTCGTGTACGTGAGCCACTTCAGATGCAACGACCGCCCACGACCAGAGTCCTTGAAGAGTTCTGCGTCACCCAGCTCGGAAGCAGCGCCCACTATCCCGCCAGCCAACGGGCCGAGTAGCACAGCGGAGAAGAGCGTCAGTACCGGCGAGATCGTGAGTTCGGTGGTTTGGCCGACGCGCACCGACGCACGGTCAGAAAGCGCGGCAGCCACGCATAGAGCCACGAGCGCCCAGCCGTTTTGGATCGAGTAACCGACTTGGATCAAGGCGAACCCCGCGACGACCGCCAGCCCGGCCAGACCCAGCACATAAGCGATTAGTCGTCGTTCCACTTGATTCATCCCCCGAATGGGGTATAACCTGGTCTTGCCGTCAGTTCCCAACCTAGGAGAGGCGAATGCGTAAGAGCCTCGTTCGCAGCCTCCTTCTCGCCGTCATGTCTGCTGGCGTTAGGGAGTGGTAGTCGTCGTCGAACCCTCACTTCTGTAGGTGGCTCGGGCATCCCTCTATTGGGGGGGATGTTCGTCACCGAAGAGCAGTGAGCGGATTCAACGACTAACTCAAGCAATGAGCCCACGCCGGAAGCCGACAGCTACGGCGTGGGCTCTGCTGCGCGCCTGAAGTTTCGCGAGCAGGTGTCGCACGTGTGACTTGACCGTTTCCTCCGAGAGGAAGAGACGGGTGCCGATCTCACGGTTGACGAGGCCGTCGGAAATGAGCTGAAGAACTTCGATCTCCCGCATCGTCGGATCCTGCCCGTACTCGCGCACCGGCGTCGTGAAGGGGATCACTTCGCCGTTCCCGTTCGAGCGCCGCGCAGCGGCGGCTTCGAAGCGGCGGGAGTGATCCATGTACCGACTCAGGATTTGCTTGCGCTCAGCGGCGTCCACGATCCGACTATCGGCGCTGCAAACGGCGCGCTTTAGACACGGCTACCCCCGTTTCAGGGATGGAGGCGGATCAGTCGGCGGTTGCTCGCACGGATCTCGGCCGGCTCAGGCTCCTCGATCACTCCGTGCGAGCTGCTCGCGTGGAGGATGCGGCCGTCTCCGAGCCAGAAGGCGATGTGTTCGGCATGCGCACCCTCGCCGTACGCGATCAGGTCGCCCGGCCGCAGCTCGCTTTCGTCCACCGGACGACCTGCCTCCTCCTGTTGACACGCATCACGTGGAACCAGCCGCCCTGCTCGTCGAAACGCCATATGCACGAGCCCGGAGCAGTCGATCCCGTGCTCGCTCATTCCACCCCATTCGTACGGCGCCCCGACGTACGCGCGCGCCTCGGCGAGCACGTCGCCTTCGAGGTTCTCGGCTCGGATCCAGCCCCCGTAGTCGTAGGCGGTGCGCACCCTCGCCCAGCCCTCCCGACGTTCCATCACCGCGAGCGGCTCGCCGCGAAGAGCCTGAGTCACCTGCTCGGCCGCGTCGTCGGGCTCAGCCCGGATCGGTGCGAGCTCGACCGCGCAGGCGTGCTCAAACAGGCGGCGGCCCCTCCACCGGCGCCTGCACGACCGGCTCGAAGACGGGCTCGATCTCCTTCGGCTCGATTCTGCCCGCCTTGATCTCCTCGACCCAGTGGCAGGCGACCTCGTGTCCGTGCACCACGCGTAGCTCCGGCCGCTCGTCCCGGCAGCGAGTCTCCTGGACGTA
>JACDAF010000387.1 GCA_013695575.1 Chloroflexota bacterium
GTCCGGTCCATCCGCGTGGAGGTGCGCATCGACGGCGAGCCGTTCACGGTGTACTGGGCCGATGGGGTCATCGTCGCGACGGCCACCGGCAGCACGGCGTACGCGTTCTCCGCGGGCGGCCCGATCATCCTGCCGCACTCGCAGGCGCTCGTGTTCGTTCCCATCGCACCGCATCTGTCGTTCCGCAACGCGGTCGTTCTCGACGGCGATAGGCTCCTTGAGCTCATCGTGCAGGACCATCCGGCGCGGCTTTCGCTCGACGGGCAGGAGGAGCACGACCTTCAGGCTGGCGATCGTGTCGAGGTGCGGCGCAGCGGGACCGTCCTGAAGCTTGTACGCACCGCGTCGATGCCGCCCTTCCTGTCACTGCTGAAGAAGAAGATCTTGAAAGAGGGGGATGACATCTGATGAGCACCGAGGCGGCTGTCGCCGCGATCCGTGATCGGGTCGACGACGTCCCCGCCGCGGCCATCGTGCTCGGTTCCGGCCTTGGGCGGCTCGCCGATGACGTCACAGAGGCGACACGCATTCCGTACAGCGAGATCCCCGGCTGGATGAAGAGCACCGTGCGGGGGCATGCGGGTGAGCTCGTTGTCGGGCGTCTCGGTGGCAAGATCGTCGCCGTGATGAACGGCCGCCTCCACTACTACGAGGGGTACGACATGGACGCGGTCACGTACCCGATGCGCGTCTTCGGGGCCTGGGGGATCCGCACGGTCATCCTGACCAACGCGTGCGGCGGGCTCAATCCGCAGCTCAAGGCCGGTGATCTGCTGGTCATCAGCGATCACATCAGCTTCATGCCCGCCAACCCGCTTCGCGGACCGAACGACGACGCGATCGGGCCACGCTTTCCCGACATGGTAGGCGTGTACACCGACGAGCTCCGCGCGCTGGCACATTCGGTCGATCCCGATCTGCGCGAGGGCGTCTACGTCGCGGTACCCGGGCCGAACTTCGAGACGCCCGCGGAGCTGCGGATGTTGCGAGGCTGGGGCGCCGACGCGGTCGGCATGAGCACCGTGCCCGAGGTCATCGTGGCACGCCATGGCGGCATGCGCGTCCTGGCGATCTCGACGGTCACGGACATGGCGACCGGCATCCCCGGGCAGATCGAGCACGTGCATCACGAGGAGGTGCTGGCTGTGGCCAATGCCGCGGGCCATCGCCTCGCGCGTGTCGTCACCGCGGTGGTCGCGCGGCTGTGAACGCCGCGCCACCCGGCAGGAGCGCTTCGGGTGTCCTCCGGCGCGGAGCATTGCCCGCCAATGAGGCATGACGCGCGTCGTCGAGCTCATCGAGCGGAAGCGCGACGGTGGACGGCTCGAGGCCGGCGAGATCGACGCGCTCGTGCAGGGCTACGTCCGAGGTGAGATCCCCGACTACCAGCTGAGCGCCTTCTGCATGGCGGTGCTCTGGCGCGGCATGGACGCGCGCGAGACAGCGGCGCTCACGGCCGCGATGGTGCGTTCCGGGGAGCGCCTCGATCTCTCACGGTTCGGACGCGTCGTGGACAAGCACTCGACCGGCGGCGTCGGAGACAAGACCACGCTCGTCGTCGCCCCGCTCGTTGCGGCCTGCGGTGCACCGGTCGCCAAGATGAGCGGGCGGGGGCTCGGCTTCTCAGGCGGAACGCTCGACAAGCTCGCGTCCTTCACGGGGTACCGTGTCGATCTGTCGTCTGCGGAGTTCCTGGCCCAGCTGGGGCGCATCGGCATCGTCCTGTCGGGCCAGAGCGCCGATCTCGCACCCGCCGACGGGCTCCTGTACGCGCTCCGCGATACGACGGGCACTGTGCCGTCGATCCCGCTCATCGCGTCGAGCATCATGTCGAAGAAGATCGCCGCCGGCGCGAGCGCGGTCGTCCTCGATGTGAAGGTCGGGCGTGGTGCATTTGTGAAGGATCTGGGCCAGGCGCGCGAGCTGGCCCGCGCGATGGTCGCGATCGGCAGAGCGGAGCGCCTCGCCGTGACGTGCGAGCTCACCGACATGGATCAGCCTCTTGGGCATGCGGTCGGCAACGCGCTCGAGGTCCGTGAGGCGATCGAAACGCTTCGCGGGGACGGACCGCCCGACCTCGTCCGCCTGGCCGTCCTCGCGGGGGCCGAGATGCTCGTGCTCGCGCGCAGGGCGCGCGATAAACGCACTGCCGCGGCGCGGATCGACCGCGCGATCCAGGACGGGAGCGGGCTCGCGAAGCTGCGCGAGCTGGTCTCGGCCCAGGGCGGCGACGCAGCGCTGGTCGACGACACGGCAGGGCTGCCCCGCGCCGCGGAGGTGGAGACTCTGCGGGCGACCCGGACGGCCTGGGTGGGTGACCTCGCGGCCGACACCATCGGGATCGCGTCGTTGCGCCTCGGCGCCGGCCGCGAGAAGAAGGGCGATCGCATCGACCTCTCGACGGGGATAGTGCTGAGGGCGAAGGTGGGAACGCGCGTGGAGCGCGGCGAGCCATATGCGGAGGTGCACTGCTCCGGTCGCCGTAGCGACGCGGAGGCCATCGAGCTCGTCCGCTCCGCATTCCGCTGGTCGAGTAGCCGCGTTCCAGCGAGGCGGCTCGTCCTCGGCCGCATCGCGAGCCGCTAGGCTCCGGTCGGTGATCGCACGCGGGCTCGGGCTCGGAGGTCCGGGGTCGAATCCCATCCTGCTCATCGCGCTGGCGCTGCTCGTATTGGCGTTCCTGAGCGGCACGATGTTCGGTCCGCTACGGAGCCTGCAGACCAATCCGAACGCGTTCTTCGGATTCATCATCGCGATCGTCCTCGGCATCACCGTGCACGAGTTCATGCACGCGTACGCCGCCCACCGTCTCGGCGACGATACGGCAAGGCTCCTCGGCCGATTGACGCTCAACCCGATGGCCCACTTCGACATCTTCGGGACGCTCCTGTTGGTCCTCGCCGGGTTCGGGTACGGCAAGCCGGTGCCGGTGAACGAGGCGCGACTTCGAGGCGCCTTCGCCTCGAGCCTCGTCTCGCTCGCGGGACCGCTCGCGAACTTCGCGATCGCCGCGGCCTGCGCGATCCCGCTGCGCTTCGGCACCACCGATGCGCTCGGGCCCAACTACGGCGAGATCCTCTTCTACATCGTCCTGTACAACTGCGTCCTGGGGATCTTCAACCTCATCCCGATCCCTCCGCTCGACGGCTCGAATGTTCTGCTCGGGCTGCTCCCGCCGAAGCAGCAGTGGGACCTACGCCCGTACCTGCAGTACGGGCCGATCCTGCTCCTGCTCCTGCTGTGGTTCGGCGGGCGTCTCCTCCAGACGATCGTGTTCGGACCGGCGCAGGTCATCGCGCGCACGTTGATCGGTGTCTAGAGCGATGCGCGTCCGCCAGCTCGTGCGCTTCGCGCGGTCGCCGGATGGCGATCGGCGTCACGCGGAGCGGACCGCCGCGCTCCTCCGAGCGCGCGGAGGCGATGACGATCTCGTGCTCGCCGGTCTCCTTCACGATGTCGCGAAGCCGGCCCGGACGCGGCTCTGGCATCGCGTCGCCGGAGCGCTGCTTCCGGCTGCCGCGCGGCGCCGCCTCGCCCGGGGCGGCGGGACCCTGGCGCGGTACCTGGACCACGCGCGCCTCGGTGCCGAGGAAGCGCGGCGCAGGGGAGTCTCGGCGCGGGTCATCCGGCTCATCGAGCGCCACCACGAGAGACCGGTCACGAGCGAGGAGCGGATGCTCCACGAGGCCGATCGGGAGGCGGTGCCCTGATCGGTCCCGAGCCTGCGCGTGTGGCGGTCGACGGCTTCGAGGGGCCGCTCGATCTGCTGCTGGAGCTGGTGGAGGAGAAGAAGGTCGACATCCTCACGGTCCGACTCGGCGAGCTCGCCGATGGGTATCTTGCGCGGGTGCGGGCGCTGGACCAGCTCCCGGCCGACGAGGTCTCCTCCTTCCTCGCCGTCGCTTCCCGTCTCGTGCTCATCAAGGCGCGCAGCCTGCTCCCAGCTCTGGAGCCGTCGGCCGTGGAGGACGAAAGCGAGACGGAAGCGGACCTCCGCGCCCGACTGGTCGAGTACGCCGCCGTGAAGGGGCGGGCAACGGCGCTGGGCGATCGCCTGCGCCTGGGGGAGCGCGCATTTCACCGTGAGGGCGGCACCGTGGAGCTGCCGCCCCGCGGGGGAGACACGTCGGCTCTCGCCGCCGCGTGGACGAAGGTGCTGACACTCGCCGCCAGGCCGCGCGATGAGGAGCTGGTCGCGCCGGGCGACCGCTATTCGGTGGAACAGCGTACGGCCGAGATCGAGACGCTCATCGCGCAACATGAGGCACTCTCGTTCGCTACGCTCCTCGTACGCGTACCAGGAGAGCGCGCAACCCTCGGCTTCGCCATCGTGACCTTCATCGCGCTGCTCGATCTCTACCGCCGTGCGGCCATCGATCTAGAGCAGGATGAGCTGTTCGGCGACATCACCGTGCGGAGGAAAGCGCGCGCATGACGCCGCTCGCTCGTTCGGTCCAGGCCGTTCTCTTCGTGGCCGAGAAGCCCGTCTCGCGCGGGGAGCTCGTGCGGATCACGGGTGCGACGCCGCGCGCCGTGGATGCTGCGCTCGGAGAGCTGGAGGCCCTCTGCGAGGACACCGGCCTTCGGCTCGCGCATGACGGCCAGGACTGGCAGATCATGACCTCGCCCGACGCGGCAGCGTACGTGGCCGCGTACCTGGGAGCGGACCGGGTGCGTCTCTCTCCCGCGGCGCTCGAAACGCTCGCCGTCGTGGCCTACCGGCAACCCGCGACGCGCGCCGAAGTCGAGGCGATCCGCGGTGTGAATTGCGACCAGACTTTCTACACGCTCATGCAGCGACGGCTCATCGAGGAGCGCGGCCGCCGTGATGCACCGGGTCGGCCGATCCTGTACGGCACCACGTGGGAGTTCCTTGAGTGCTTCGGTCTGACCAGCCTTGACGAGCTGCCTCGCGTTCTGACCTTGCCCGAGCCGGAGATGAGGGCATGACCGTCAGGCGAGGGAAGGCGTTGCCCGACCGGGCCGCAGTGCCTTCGCGACCCAGGCGAGGGAAGGCTGTGCCCGACCGAGCCGCGGGGCCAACGCGAACGACGCAGGCGAAGCCGCTTCGGGCGCGGGGATCATCGGACGTTCAGCGCCTGCAGAAGGTGATGGCGGAGCGCGGCGTCGCCTCGCGGCGGCACGCCGAGGAGCTCATCGCCGCCGGGCGCGTGCGCGTCGAGGGCAGGATCATCCGGGTGCTCGGGACGAAGGTCGCGCCGGATGCGCGCATCGACGTCGATGGGGAGGTGACGCGCGACGTCGCCTTCCGCTACCTCGCGTTGAACAAGCCCGCAGGCGTGGTGTCGTCCGCGCGCGACGAGCGGGGCAGGCCAACGGTCGTTCAGCTCGTCGGCGCGCGCGAGCGGGTGTACCCAGTCGGGCGCCTCGACCGTGATAGCGAGGGCCTGCTGCTGCTGACGAACGACGGCGAGTGGGCGCAACTGGTCATCCACCCGAGCAATGGACACGAGCGGGAGTACGAGGCGGACGTCGAGGGTGACGTGAGCCAAGACGCTATCGGAGCGCTCTCGCGCGGCGTCCCGCTCGAGGAGGGGCTCGCGCGCCTGGCGGCGGTCCGGGTCGTCGCCCGATCCGGCAAGGGAGGCCGTCTCCGCCTCGTGCTGCGCACCGGCTGGAAGCGGCAGGTCCGGCGGATGTGCGCCGTGGTCGGACTTCGCGTCGTCGTGCTTCGCCGCATCCGGATCGGTCCGCTGCGGCTCGGTGACCTCGCACCGGGTGCGTCGCGAGAGCTCACGCGACGCGAGATCGCGGCCCTGGCACGCAGGTGATGGCTGCGCCAGCCCAGCCATCGCTCCTGCGTCGGCCGGCCGAGTGATGTCCGCTGCTCGCCCTGGCTCGCCTGTGAGGCCACGTACCATCGCGATCGACGGTCCGGCGGGCGCGGGGAAGAGCACCATCGGTGCCCTCGTGGCCGAGCGCCTTGGGTACTTGTTCCTCGACACCGGCGCGATGTACCGGGCGGTCGCGCTCGCGGCGCTCGATCGCGGTGTGGATCCTGACGCCGCGCCAGCTCTGGAGAAGCTTGCCCAGGAGATCCGCATCACCATCGGACCGCCGACCGTCCGCGACGGGCGTGCGTATACCGTGCTGCTCGATGGGAAAGACGTGACCTGGGAGATCCGTGATGCGCGCATCGACCGCGTCGTCTCGCAGGTCGCGCGTGTGCCTGGCGTCCGCGAGGCCATGCTGGAGCAGCAGCGCGGCCTCGCTGCGCGAGGGCGCGTCGTCATGGTCGGCCGCGATATCGGCACGGTCGTTCTGCCCGATGCGGAGCGGAAGATCTTCCTTACGGCGTCGGCGGCCGAGCGCGCACGCCGGCGTGAGGAGGAGCTTGCGGCCCGCGGTGAGCAGCGACCCCGCCAGGAGCTGCTGCACGAGATCCTCCGACGCGATCAGCTCGATAGCGAGCGGCCGGTGGCACCGCTCCGCGCCGCGGACGATGCCATCGTTGTCGAGACGGACGGCCAGAGCGTGGGGCAGGCGCTCGATCGGGTGCTCTCGGTGATCGCGCGCTCATCGCAGCGTTGAATCCCTTCCCGGCGCCGGACACACCCCAGCAGGATCTGTACATCTGGCGGCTCGGCTTCCCGATCGTGCGAGCGATCGCCCTATTTCTCTGCCCGATGCGCGTCATCGGGCTCGAGAACGTTCCGGAACGCGGGCCGTACATCATCGTCGGCAACCACATCTCGTGGCTCGAGCCCGAGTGGATCGCATGGGCGGTGAAGCGGCCGATCCGCTACATGGCCAAGGAAGAGATCTTCGAATGGTTCCTCGTCGGGGGCCTCCTGCGGGTCATCGCGTGCTTCCCGGTGAAGCGCGGCGCGAGCGACCGCCGCGCGTTCATCACCGCGCTCCGCGTGCTCGAGGCAGAGCAGGTCCTCGGGTTCTTCCCGGAGGGCCACCGAAGCGAGAGCGGCACCATGATCAGGGCGCATCCGGGCATTGCGGGCATCGCGCTTCGTTCAGGCGCGCCGCTCGTTCCCGTCGCGACCACCGGGGCGAAAGGAGCCTTCGGGAAATTCTGGCGGCGCGACCTCACCCTGACGTTCGGGAAGGCCTTCTACGCCAAGGACCTCGGTGAGACCGAGCCGCAAGCCGTTGCCGACGCGATCATGCGGCGCGTCGCCGGCCTGCTCCCGGACGAGATGCGTGGGATCTACGCATGAGACAATGGTACCTATGGAAGTGCTCCTCGCCCGCGAGAACGGGTTCTGCTTCGGGGTCAAGAAAGCCGTCGAGCTGACCGAGGCGGCCGCCGAGAGCGGCCGGGCGGTCCATAACCTCGGCCAGGTCGTGCACAACCCGAAGATCAGCGAGCGTCTGGCCGCGCGTGGCGTGAAGGTGATCGCGGATCCCTCGGAGGCGACCGAGGGCATCGTCGTCATTCGCGCTCACGGCGTGCCGCCCGAGATGCGGGCGAAGATCGAGGAGCAGGGCCTCGAGTGCATCGATGCGACGTGCTCGCTCGTGCTGCGTGCGCAGCGCTTCACGAAGCAGCTGGCCGACGAAGGCTACCGCGTGATCATCCTCGGCACGCCAGAGCACCCTGAGGTCGTCGGGCTGCGCGCCTACGCGGGCACCGACCACGTCATCGTCGAGACGAAGGAGGAGTGGGCGAAGCTCCCGAAGATGAGGAAGGCGGGTGTCGTGTCGCAGTCGACGCAGCCGCCGTGGGCCTTCAAGGAGCTCGTCGCGCACGTCGCCGAGATCGCGCAGGAAACGAAGATCTTCAACACCGTGTGTCCGGTGACGATCAAACGGCAGCATGCCGCGACGGAGCTGGCGGGCGCGACTGACACGATCATCGTCGTCGGGGGCAGGAACTCCGCGAACACCCGTGAGCTCGTCAACCTTGCCCGCATGCAGGGGCGCGAGGCGCACCACATCGAGCACGCCGCCGAGCTTGAGCCCGCGTGGCTCGTCGGGAAGGAGCGCGTCGGCCTTATCGGCGGCTGCTCCACCCCGATGGAGACGCTCATCGAGGTCAAGGAGCGCGCCGAAGCGCTAGCGGCCTAAGTGCCTCGCGGGGTCGTCGCTGTCGTCGGCCGCCCGAATGTCGGGAAGTCCACGCTCTTCAACCGGCTCGTCGGCGAGCGGCTCGCCATCGTGGAGGACCTGCCCGGTACGACACGCGACCGGCTCTACGGCAGCGTCGAGTGGCGCGGGCGCGAGTTCTCGCTTGTGGACACAGGCGGCCTTGACGAGGTGCCCGGCCCGCGTGGAAGAGATGCGACGGCCGGCGTGGCGGGCCTCGAGGACTCCGTGCGCCGACAGGCCGACGTCGCGATCGATGAGGCCGACCTGGTCCTGTTCATCGTCGACGCCAAGGACGGCATCCTGCCGATCGAGCAGGAGCTCGCCGGGCGATTGCGGCGGAGCGGCAAGGCGACCCTCCTCGTCGCGAACAAGGCTGACGGGTGGCGCGGCGAGGCGCAGGCCGCTGAGTTCTACCAGCTCGGTCTCGGTGACCTCCACACCGTGTCCGCGATCCAAGGTCACGGGACCGGCGACCTGCTCGACGCGATCGTCGAGCGCCTTCCCCCGGACGAGGCGGTCGAGGACACCGCAGCCCCGCGCATCGCCGTCGTCGGGCGTCCGAACGTGGGCAAGTCGAGCTTCCTCAATTCGCTCGCCGGATTCGAGCGCGCGGTCGTCAGCGACCTACCCGGGACGACGCGGGACACGACGAACACGACCATCGAGCGGAACGGACGTCCCGTCGTCCTCGTTGACACTGCGGGCATCCGGCGGCGCGGTCGCGTCGAGCAGGGCATCGAGAGCTACGCCCTGCTTCGGACGGCCCGCGCCCTCGAGCATGCCGACGTCGCGATCCTCCTCGTCGACGCGAACGAGGGCGTCACCGCGCAGGACGTCCACGTCGCCGGCTACGCGATCGAGGCGGGCGTCGGGATCGTCGTCGGGCTGAACAAGTGGGACCTCGTCGACCGGAGCGAGGAGAACACCGAGCATTTCGGGCGCGTGATCGCCCGGGAGTTCCATTTCGCGCCGTGGATCAGCTACCGCTTCGTATCGGCGAAGACCGGCCGGAACGTCGAGACCGTCCTCGCGGACGCGGTCGCCATCGTCGACAGGCGCAAGCTGCACGTCGCGACGAGCGATCTCCACCGGCTGCTCGTCGAGGCGATCGCGGCGCATCCGCCACCGACCAACCGTGGGCAGCCGGTACGCTTCCATCACGTGACGCAGGCTGACACGCGCACGCCGACGTTCGTCTTCTTCGTGGACCGGCCGGACCTCGTCCACTTCTCGTATCAGCGCTATCTCGATAACCGGATCCGCGAGAAGTGGGGTTTCGCCGGCACGCCGATCAGGATCCAGATGCGGGGCGCCAGGGAGTGATGTTCGACTCGCCCGCGACGTTCTGGCTCGACCTCCTCATGGTCGTCCCGGGATACGTCATCGGCTCCATCTCGAGCGGCTACCTCGTCGGCAAGATCTACCGGAATGTCGACCTGCGCCGCGTCGGGTCCGGATCGACGGGCGCCACGAACACGCTGCGGGCGCTGGGTCCTGGGGCCGCGCTGCTCGTCGCTCTGCTCGACATCCTGAAGGGTGTGGCCGCCGTCTGGCTCGCGAAGCTGCTCGTCCCGGAGACCCCCGAGGCCTCGATGCTCGCGCAGGGCTTCGCGGCGATCGGCGCCGTCGCGGGCCATTGCTGGCCTCTTCTCCTCGAGGGCCGCGGCGGCCGTGGGGTGGCCGTCGGGTTCGGCGCGATCATGCTCATCGCGACCCAGGCCTGGGTCGTCTCCGTGGTCGGGTTCATCCTCGGGCTCGTGCTCACGCGCATCGTGTCCGTCGCTTCCCTCTGCGCGGTCGCTGGCGCGCTCATCGGCTACGCCGCGCTCACGACGCTTGGCGTGCTCACCCCGTACGGCGGGGCCATCGCCTTCCTGGTCGTCGGGGCGGCGATCATCGTCTACCGCCACCGCGCGAACATCGACCGGCTGCTCCGCGGCGCGGAGCCGAAGCTCGGTCGGACATGAGCGAACCGGTCGCGGTGCTTCAGGCCGGTGCCTGGGGAACAACGCTCGCGACCATCCTCGCCAGGGACGGCGGAAAGCGGGTGACGCTGTGGACGCGCGACGAAGCTCAGGCGCGCGACATGGCGGCGCGTCGCGAGAACCGCCCGTACCTTCCCGGCATCCGGATCCCGGATAGCGTCGAGGTCACGTCCGATCTCGGACGAGCGCTCGAGGCCGACGATCTGATCGTGACCGTGCCGACGCACGGCGTCCACGCGTTCCGCGACCGCGCCGCGCCGCTGCTGCGTCCGATGCACCGCATCCTTTCCGGCTCGAAGGGCCTCGATCCCCAAAGCGGACGCCGCATGAGCGAGCTCTGGGCCGACGCGGTACCCGCGGAGCGCATCGCTGTGCTCTCGGGGCCGAACATCAGCCGCGAGATCGCCAATGGACAGCCGGCGCCCACAGTCATCGCGTCCGAAGATCCCACGACAGCCCGCCACTTCCAGGAGCTCGTCGGCACGCCCTTCTTCCGGGCGTACACGAACGACGACGTGATCGGCGTGGAGCTGTGCGGCGCGCTGAAGAACGTGATCGCACTGGGTGCGGGCGCGATCGACGGGATCGGCTACGGCGACAACGCGAAGGCCGGCTTCGTCACGCGCGGGCTCGCCGAGATCGCCCGCTTCGCGTTCGCCCAGGGCGGGGACCCGCTCACGGCCGCGGGTCTAGCGGGCTTCGGGGATCTCATTGCCACATGTTCGAGCAAGCATTCGCGGAACCGCCGCGTCGGCGAGCTCCTCGCGAAAGGCCAGCTGCTCTCCCAGATCCGCGAGCAGCTGCACGGACAGGTGGCGGAAGGGATCGGCACGACGGAGGCCACCGTCGCCGCCTCGCGGCGACTCGGTGTGGAGATGCCGATCGCGGCCCAGACCTATGCGGTCCTGTTCGAGGACAAGCCGATCCGCGCGGCCATGCGCGACCTGATGGACCGCGAGCAGCGCGAGGAGATCTCGGGACCGCTCGCCGAGGTCTCGCGCCTGGTCCGCGGCCTCCGGGTGGGCAGAGGCTAACGAGCTTCGCCCGCGGGGATCAAAGCAGCGCGAGCCGCCGGAGCGGCCGGTAGCGCAGCACGGCACGGCCGAGGATCGCGCCGCGCTCGACCGCCAACGTCTCGTGTCCGTCAAGGTCGCTCGCGAGCACGGCGCGACGATGGTCGAGAGAGGCGACACGCTTCACGATCCAGCGTGCGTCGTCGCGCGGATCCCGTGCGACGACGATGTCGCCGACGCGCGCCGGGACGGTCGCGTGGACGAGGCGGTCCCCGTGGCGCAGGGTCGGCTCCATGGAGTGGCCGCCGACCACGACCCGGCCGATCAGACTATGCGCCCGCCGCCTTCGCCAGGCGCGTGCTCTTCGGGCCGCCGGTCGCCCGCCATGCTTCGTCGATCTCGTCGATGAGCTCGAGGAGGCTCTTCGCGTCGGACAGCTCGACGGTCTGCTTCACCTTCGACGCCTGCTTTGCCGCCTTCCAGAAGGTCTCGTGGAGCTTGGGGAACTTCTCGAGATGTTCGGGCTTGAAGTAGTCGTGCCAGAGCACGTCGAGGTGATGCTTCGTGAGCTCCGCGCGCTCTTCCTTGATCTGCACGCAGCGCTGCCGGAAGACTTCGTCCTGGCTCGCCTGGTACTTCTCGATGATCTTGTAGCAGGACTCCGCCTCGATCCGGGCCTGCGCCGGGTCGTAGATGCCGCAGGGAATGTCACAGTGCGCGTAGGCCACGCGCGGGGCCGTTAGACCGAACATGTCGCCCTCCGCTGACGTACTTTCCGTTAGTCTCGCCGATACGGGTGGCATCCGCTCGCATCTGCCGTCCGGGGAGGCTCCCATGGCCCAGGTGACCTGCGCGCGCTGTCGTAACACGCGGGAGGGAGCAGGCAATGTAGGGCTTCCCGGGCCGCTCGGCGAGGCGGTCGAAGGACGGGTCTGTGCCGAGTGCTGGAAGGAGTGGCTCAGCACCCAGGTGCGCGTGATCAACCACTACGGGCTCCGGCCGGCCGTCAAGGAGGATCGGGAGCGCATCTACGGCTTC
>JACDAF010000011.1 GCA_013695575.1 Chloroflexota bacterium
GGCGCGATGCCCGGCATGCGCTACGACGAGAAGGAGGCCACCCTCGCGCCGGGCGACGTCCTGCTGCTGCACAGCGATGGCGTCGCCGAGGCACACGATCCCGGCCGCGAGATGTTCGGCTTCCCGCGCATGCGCCGGCTCATGGCGGGGCACACCGAAGGCCAGGGGCTCATCGACGGCCTGCTCGACGCGCTCCACACCTTCACCGGCGAGGCCTGGGAGCAGGAGGACGACATCACGCTTGTCACGGTCGTGCGCGCCGCGGACGTCCGGGCCGGAGACGTGCTCGCGGAGTTCGAGGTGGCGAGCGAGCCCGGCAACGAGCGCGCCGTCATGGAGCGCGTCGCGGAGGCCGTCCGGCCGCTCGGCATCGAGGGGAAGACGCTCGAGCGCTTGAAGACCGCCGTCTCGGAGACGGCGATGAACGCGATCGAGCACGGGAACGAGCAGCGACGGGAGCTCCCTGTCACGGTGCGCGTCACGAAGCAGAACGGCAGGCTCGCGATCGCGATCTCCGATCAGGGCGGCGCGAAAGAGATCCCCGAAGCCGAGACGCCCGACCTCGAGGCGAAGCTCACCGGGCTGCAGAAGCCCCGCGGCTGGGGGCTCTTCCTCATCAAGAACATGGTCGACGGAATGAACGTCTCAAGCGACGGAGAGCGGCACACGGTCGAGCTCGTATTCGACCTGGCCAAGGCTGCGAAGGGAGGCACGAATGCAGGAGCAGACCGCCGCTAGGGCCACGGTCCGGCACCAGGATGGGCTCGCGATCATGGATCTGCCGGCCCGCATCGACGGAACGGCGGAACAGACGCTGAATGACGCGTACGCGGAGGCGACGCAGGGTGATGCGAGGCGCGTGGTGCTGAACTTCAGCGGGGTCGAATTCCTGTCCAGCACCGGGATCGCCCTCATCGTCGGCCTGCTCGCCCAGTCGCGGAGGGACAAGCGGGAGATCAGCTCGTGCGGCCTCAGTGACCACTATCGCGAGATCTTCGAGATCACGCGGCTCGCGGACTTCATGCGCATCTACCCCGACGAGCGCGCGGCGCTCGCGGGCAGTTAACGCGGTTGGAGGAAAGAGGATGACGCAGGCGGTGGGCAAGAACGAGATGCGGGTCCGGCGGATCGACGACGCGACAAGTGTCGTGGAGGTCCGCGGCGAGATCACGGCGGCTTCGGAGAAGGCACTCATGGACGCGTACGCCGAAGCGAGCGGAGCGAAGACGAAGGCCGTCATTCTCGACTTCGACGGGCTCGAGTACATGAACAGCGGAGGCATCGGACTGCTGGTGACGCTCCTCGTGCGGGCGAACCGTCAGAAGCAGCGCCTCGCGGCGTTCGGGCTCAACGAGCACTACCGCCAGATCTTCGAGCTCACGCGCCTCGATGAGGCGATCGTGATCCATGCGGACGAAAGCGCCGCGCTCGCGGGCGCGAAGGCCTGAGGAGGAGAGCGATGGACGAGCGGATCGATGCGACGGCGACGACACCGGCCACGCGAACAAGCGACCCGACGGCGACGACACCGGCAGCGCGGCGCAGCGACGACGGAAACTGGGCGAAGCCGGTGCGAACGCTCTCGACGAAGGACGCGCCGCCGGGGGCGCTCGATCAGAACGTCGCCGGCCGGCGGATCAACGCCGCGAATGGCGGCTTCGGCCGACTCTTTCAGAAGACCTTCAGCGTGCGTCTCGAAGGGGCGACGGTTACCCCTCAGGAGGTGATCCGGGCCTGGAAGACGCGCTTCGGCGAGTTCTGGCCGAAGGGCCAGCAGATGTTCCTTCCCGAGACCGGCATCGCGCCGGGGGAGATCGGCCTCATCAACTCGAGTATCCGCGGGACGCCGACGATGGCGACGGGCGTCCTCGTGATCTATGCGGACGACGAGTCGTTCAGCTTCATGTCGCCCGAGGGTCATCCCTTCGCCGGCCCGCTGACCTTCAGCGCCTACGACGACGCGGGCACGACCGTCGTGCAGGTGCAGGAGCTCACCCGCGCGAGCGACCCGCTGTGGGAGCTCGCGATGATGACGCCGGTCCTGGGCGAGCGCATGCAGAACGACATCTGGCGCCAGACGCTGCGCAACCTCGCCGGGAGCGTCGGCGTGGACGCGCCCGCCGTCGAGTCGCGGATCGTCTGCGTCGACAAGCGGCGCCAATGGAGGAATGCGAAGAACATCTGGCAGAACGCCGGGATCCGCTCCGGCCTCACCGCGCCCCTCCGGCTTCTGCGGCGGCGGTGACGCTGGCCCCGACCCGGTCGCTCCGCGCGCGTTAGCGTGCGGGCGATGGACGCGATCGTCGTCGGCTCGGGACCGAACGGGCTCGCAGCCGCGATCACCCTCGCCAAAGCCGGGCGGTCGGTCCGCGTGGTCGAGGCGAACGACACGATCGGCGGAGGCTGCCGCTCCGCGGAGCTGACGCTGCCCGGCTTCGTCCACGACACGTGCTCCGCGGTGCACCCGATGGCGCCTCGCTCGCCATTCGTCCGCTCGCTCCCCGAGTCCGTCTGGCCGGTCTGGGTGACTCCGCCGGCGGCGGTCGCGCACCCGCTGGACGATGGCACCGCCGTGGTCGTCGAGCAGGATCTCCTCCGCACCGCCGAGGGGCTCGGGCGCGACGGCACCGCCTATCGCGGCACGGTCGGCAGGGTCGCCCGAGACTGGGACGCGCTGGGCGCCGATGTCCTCCGGCCCTTGCTGCACTGGCCGGCCCACCCGTTCCTGCTCGCCGGGTTCGGCCTGCCGGCGCTCCTTTCCGCGAGCGTGTACGCGCGCCTGGCGTTCCGCGAGCCGCGCACGAGGGCGATGTTCGCCGGCGTCGCCGCGCATTCGTTCCTGCCGCTCGGCACGCCCACCACCACATCGTTCGCGCTCATGCTGCTCGGCGCCGCGCATGTCGGAGGCTGGCCGTTCCCCCGCGGGGGCTCGCAGCGCATCTCAGACGCGCTGGCGGGGCACCTGCGCTCCCTCGGCGGCGAGATCGAGACCGGCCATCGCGTCCGCGACGTGGCCGAGCTCCCGGATGCGACCGCGACGCTCTTCGACGTCACTCCAAGACAGCTCGACCGCATCGCGGGCGCGCGCCTCCCCGATGGCTATCGGCGGCGGCTGCGGCGATACCGTCCTGGGCCCGGCGTGTTCAAGATCGACTACGCGCTGTCGGCGCCGGTCCCGTGGCGCGCCCCCGAGTGCGCACGGGCCGGCACGGTCCACCTCGGCGGCTCTTTCGAGGACGTGTCGCGCGCGGAAGCCGAGCTCGGCCAGGGCCGGCACCCCGAGCGGCCGTTCGTGCTCGTCGCGCAGCACTCGCTCTTCGATCCGACCCGCGCGCCGGTAGGGAAGCACACGGCATGGGTGTATTGCCACGTGCCGAACGGGTCGACCGTCGACATGACCGATCGCGTCGAGGCGCAGCTCGAGCGCTTCGCGCCGGGGTTCCGTGACGTGGTCCTCGCCCGCCACACCATGACGACCGCGGACGTGGAGCGCCGCAACGAGAACAACATCGGCGGGGACATCTCGTCTGGCGCGCACGACGGGCTGCAGTTCCTGCTGCGGCCGTTCCCGCAGGTCGACCCCTACGCGACCCCGGCCAAGGGCATCTACCTGTGCTCCGCCGCCACGCCGCCGGGTGCCGGCGTGCACGGGATGTGCGGCGCGAACGCCGCGCGGTCCGCGCTGCGCCGCTCTTTCGGGCTCGGCGTGCGGTGACTCCGCGGGACGCGCACCCCTAAGGCGTCCGGGCGGCGCCACCGAGAGAGAGAATGCGACGACCATCTCCGCCAGGATGAAGAACATGCGCGGTGCGAAGGGCCAGGCGCGCGGCGACCGGCCAAATCATTATGCCACTATACCGGCATAATGGTGGTAGCATTCCGCCATGGGGATCCTGCCTTTCAACGGCGCCTTCGCACCCGAGGTCACCGAGCTCGATCGGTGGCGCGCACAGCTCGATCTCCGTGGCCAGCTCCTGCTCGGTTGGGCCGGCCAGCTTCGTCGTGACCTACAGGCCGAGGCGATCCAGGCCTCGACCGCGATGGAGGGCGTCCCGGTAACGGTCGACGAGGTCCGGCGCATCCTCGCCGGAGACAGGCCGGCCCAGGTGAGTCCCGCTGATGCCGCGCTCGTCGAGGGCTACCGCGAGGCGATGACCTATTGCCAGCGGCGTGCTGACGATCCTGACTTCGCGTGGTCGCCGGAGCTGATCAAGGCCGTGCACGACCGCATCGTCGCCGGCCGGCGAGACCATGGCGCGGGACGCTTCGGAGGACCGCGCTCGGTCTCGGATTCGCGGACCGGATTGTTGCTCTTCACCCCGCCGCAGGATGAGGTCGGTCGCTGGGTCGAGCGCGTGTGCGACCGAATGAACTCGTCGGATGAGCACGCCGCGCTGCGTGCGGCCTGGATCCACGTTGCGAACGCCGCGGTCCATCCGTTCAAGAACGGCAACGGACGCCTCTCGCGGGTGCTGGCATCGCTCGCGATGTATCGCGGTGGGTTCCGCCGACCAGAGTTCTCGTCCCTCGACGAGTGGTGGGGACGCCACCTCGCCGACTACTACGCCGCGTTCCGCTGCCTGGGCAGGCGGTTCGATTCGACCGCGGATGTGACGCCGTTCGTCCGTGTCCATCTGGCCGCGCAGCTCAGCCAGGTGCGAGCGCTCGACCTTCGCGAGCGGACGACTCGCCGGATCTGGGATGTGTTGGCGCAATCCGCGGCCGTGGTGGGGCTGCCCGACCGCGTCATCTTCGCGCTCTGGGAGACCTTCAACGGTCGTGCGCTCACGCGCCCGTACTACGCCGCGTTGGCGGACGTCGGGCCTACAACGGTCTCCCAGGACCTTGCCGCACTCGCGGCTGCGCGCTTTCTCGCTCCCGTTGGCCGCACCCGTGCGAGGCGGTGGCTCGCGGGCGATCGGCTCCTGCCGGCCATCGCGGGCGCGCTCGGGCTCCCACGCGGATCGGATCGTCCCGCGATCGTCGCCGCCATCACGGCCGCCCTCTCCGAGGAGCTTGACCTTCTCGCGCACGGTCACCGCAGCTGACGCAACGACAGCGGCCGCACGTACTCGCGGACGAACCTGCGGACCCACCAGGCGCCGCTCACGCGGCGCTCGGTCGGCGTGCTGAAGCGGTAGCGATAGAGGGTGGCACGAACGAATCGAGGGGGTTCCCCCCCGAACGGATCGCGCTGCAGGAGTCGAAGGGTCGGACGATCCGCCTCGAGGAGCCGGACGAGGAAGGGGAGGAACCACTCGTTGTGGGTCGCTGGTGACATCGCGGCGAACCACATGAGCCAGTCGAGGCGCAGGTGGTACGGCGCGTACTGGGGCGGCAGGCGCCGCACGTCGCCGGGCTTGCCCCTGAACTCGTACTCGCGCCACACCGTCGTCGGAAGCACAACGGCCTCGTCCGTCCCCTGGACGACCACCTCGTAGCGCTCCCGTGTGACGCTGCCGAACGCGCCGTACGCGTTCACGAGATGCAGCGGATCGAAGGAGGAGTTCATGAGCTGGCGCCGCGAGACGAGGTTGCGCGCCGGTCGGTACGAGAGCACGACGACGAGCGCGGTCACGAGCAGCACCAGGATCCGGTGCCACTCGACCGGCGCCGTGACCGGGGTCGCGAGCGGCCCGAGCGCGGACAGCGTCACGTCGTCGAAGGCCATGAACGCGAGGACGATCGTGATGAGGTTGAGCCAGGAGAAGTTCCCGCTCAGGACGAGCCACGACTGCGTCGCGACGATCACCGCCCCCGCGAGCGAGGCGAACGGCTGGGGGAGGAACAGGCCGAACGGCACGACGAGCTGCGCGACGTGGTTCCCGAGCACCTCGACGCGGTGCAGCGGCTTGGGCAGGTGGTGGAACCACCACGACAGCGGGTTCGGCATGGGCTGGGTCTCGTGGTGGTAGTAGAGGCAGGTGAGGTCCCGCCAGCACCGATCGCCGCGCAGCTTGATGAGCCCGGCCCCGAGCTCGACGCGGAAGACCAGCCAGCGGACGAGCCATACCAGGGGCATCGCGACGGGGGTCGACGCGTTGCCGAGGAAGATCGCGAGGAACCCGGCTTCAAGAAGGAGCGTCTCCCAGCCGAACGAGTAGAAAGTCTGGCCGACATTGACGATCGACAGGTAGAGAGCCCAGAGCGCCGCCCATGTGAGCATCGCGACGGGCAGCGGCACCACGTCGGGGCCGCCCCCCATGGCGAATGCCGCGAGCGCGACGCCCAGCCACGCGACGACCGCGAAGAGCCGGTCCGAGTATCGCCAGTGGAACAGGCTCGGTGACTCGCTGAACGGCACGGCCGCGAGAAATGCCGGTGCCGGGAGCAGGCCCTGCTCGCCGAGAAGCGGCCGGAACTGATGGACCGCGACCAGGAACGCGACGAGGTACACGAGCGCGAGGCCGCGCTGGAACAGTAGCCGCGCCGTGTCGTAGTCGCGCGTGTCGAGCGACGCGAGCCACTCCACCGCGCGCTAGGGACGCATGACGTACACCGAGGCCTCGCCTTCGAGGACGCGGGTGCCATCGTCGCGCGTCACGCGGACGGCAAGTCGGACGATCGGCTTGTCGTCCCGCGCGGACAGCACCTCGACCTCGCCGATGATCTCGTCGCCGACTCGGACCGGCGCGAGGTAGCGCAGCTCCTGACTCATGAACACGCTGCCCGCTCCGGGCAGATCCATCGCGACGACCGCGTTCAGTATCCCGGCGGTGATGCCGCCCTGCGCGACGCGCCCGCCGAACCGCGTGGCACGCGCGAACTCCTCGTCGAAGTGCAGCGGATTGCGGTCGCCGGTAATCCGGGCGTAGAGCTCGAGGCTCTCGTCCGTGACCGTGAGCCGGCGGCTCGCGATCTCGCCCACGGCAGGCGGCCGGTACGGCTCGGACGGTGTCGAGTCCGTCTCCGTCAGACCCGCGCCGCCCGGGCATCGATGACGTTCCGCAGCGCGATCGCGTCCAGCCGCTCCGCGATCGACCGGGCCTCATCGAGCTCAGCGGCCGACTCGCCGGCGCGGCCGAGCCGCTCGAGCGCATGTGCGTGATCGAGCAGCGCCACGGCACGGTCGTAATCAGCGCGAAGGGTGGAGAAAGCCTGCAGCGCATCGAGCAGCAGCTGTTCGGCGAGCGCATGCTCACCGCGACGCAGCGCGCGGACCCCCTGCGCCTGCACGAGCAGCGCACGGCCACGCGCGTAGCCGCACTGCTCGACGTCCGCCGTGACCCGCTCTTCGAACTGCGCGTCGTCCGCGCCCCAACGAGCCGCGGCCAGAACGGCGAGCGGTCCTGCCATGACGCGGTCGTAGATCGTCCGCGGATATCCCGCGCTGCGGATCCCGTGATACGCGCTCTCGCTCTGCCGGTGGCCATACACGGCCGCGAGGAAATCGGCCTGCGCGAGCTGGTGTGGCGCCGCCTCCGCCTCGACCAGCCGGTCGCGGTGGGCCTTCTCGTCGGGTGAGCCAAGCGCCGCGGCGGCGGCCATCGCGAATGCGAGCACGCCGACCGACCGCGACGTCGGGGCGCCGAACTGGTCGGCCCGGCGCACGACGTCCAGCACCGCGCGGAAATCGCCGGCCCAGAGATGCGAGGACGCCTCGAGGCCGAGGGCCGCAAGGCCGAGCTTTGGCTTCTCCGTCTCGAGCGCGATCGCGCGCGCGGTCGCGGCGTGTTCGATCGCGTCCGCCGCGTCGCCGAGGACGTTGGCCGAGAGGGCCAGCATCGTGTGCGCGTCGATCAGCTCGTCGCTGTCCTGGAGCGTCTGGGCGATGGGCACCCGCCGCTGGTTCGCCTGATACGCCTCGCGGAAGTTGCCCAGCTCGCGGTACGCGTATCCGACCGCGTCCAGGCAAAGGGAGACCTCGCGCATCTGCCCCAGCTCCTCGGCGATGGCGAGCGCCTCCTTCGCCGTCCCGAGCGCCTCCTGCCAATCGGCGTCGCTCGGGCGTGGCCGCTTGCGCGGCGCAAAGGCCCGCGCGGCGAGCAGCAGCACGCGCTCTCGCGAGTGCTCATCGCCGACGAGCTCCAGCCCACGGGAGATGACACCGTCCAGATCGGGATGCTTCGCGTCCCAGCGCGTCACGAGCTCGGCCATATGCGCGAACAGGCTCGCGATCTCGTACCGCCGTTCCCTGCCCTGCGGCTCGAGCATGGCCATCGCGCGCTCGTAGGCGGCGAGCGCCAGGTCGTACTCCCCGCGGAAACGCCGGACCCGGGCCACCAGGTGGAGTGCCTCGATCGCGGGGTCCAGATCGCCGGCCTTCTCGTACAGCTCCACCGCCTGCTCGGCGAAGCGGAGCGCCTCCACGTGCGCGTGGATGCTCACGGCGCGCTGCGCGGCCTTCCACGCGTACTCGGCGGCCTTTTTCGGGACCTCGCCGAGCAGGTAGTGGTGCGCGAGCGCGGGATAGAAGTCGCGGACCTGGTCGCCGAGCGCGTCCTCGAACGCGATCGCGACCCGCCGGTGGAGCTCGACCCGGCGGCGCATCAGCAGCGTGTTGTAGGCGACCTCTTGCGTGACCGCGTGCTTGAAGCGGTAGCGCCCCTCGCGCCGCTCACCGGGCGCGGCCTCGAGGACGAGGTCGGCGGCGATAAGCGTGTCCACCGCGTCGGCGATGCGATCCCCACCGGCCGCGCGAAGGACGCGGTCCCCGAAACGCTGGCCGATCACCGACGCGAGCTGGATGCAGTCGCGCGCCACCGGCGGCAGGCGGTCGATACGCGAGGCAATGACGGCATGGAGCGTCGCAGGCACTTCCAGCGAGGCTGACCGCTCGCGGACGACCCACTCGCCCTCCTCGTCCCGCGCGACGGCTCCGGACTCCACGAGCGAGCGGATCGATTCCTCGATGAAGAACGGGTTTCCGCCCGCGCGCGCGACGATCCTGTCGCGGAGCTCCGCCGGGGCCCAGTCGATCGTCGACTCGACGATCCGCGCGGCCTCCTCGTTCGGGAGGGGCTCGAGGACGAGCTGCGTGAAGTTCGTCCGGGTCGGCCGAGGCTCGGGGCTGCCGGGGCCGAGGCGCTGTGCGAGGAGGATGAGCATCGGCACGCGGGTCGCGCGCGACGCGACGAACCAGAGCAGGTCGAGCGAGGCTGTATCCGCGTAGTGGAGGTCTTCGAGCACCATCAGGAGCGGGCGCTTCCGCGCGAGCGCGGCCAGCGCGTCGTACACGACGAAGTACATCGAGCGCTTCCACTCCTCCGACTCGCTCTCGGGCTCCTGCACGCCCGGCAGGTGCAGGAACTGCGCGAGGATCGGAGCGGTCCGTTCCGGGAGTGTGAAGCCCAACGCCCCCAGCTTCGTCTCGAGGAGGCGGGGCGAGTCGGCGGACTCCGGATCGATGCCGAGCTCGACCAGGAGCGGCTCGATGAAGCCTGCATACGACCGCTGGTTCACGCGCGAGAAGGTCCACCGGAGCACACGCGGCTGATCCTCCACCGGCGCGCCCTCCTCGCCCACGGCGAGGCCGATGAACTCCGAGACAAGCCGGCTCTTGCCGATCCCGGGCTCGCCGGAGATCAGGACCACCTCAGTCCGCCCGACGCGCGCCGACTGGTAGGCGAGATCCAGGCGCGAGAGCTCCATCCAGCGGCCGACCAGCGGGGCGTTCAGCTCGATGCTCACCCGGATGTCGGTCCTCTCGCCCGTGAGCGCGTACGCGAGGACCGGATGCTCCTTGCCCTTCATCTCGACCGGGCCGACCTCGCGGAAGCTGAACTCGCGCTGCGCGAGGCGGAAGGTCGCCTGCGTGACGTAGATCTCGCCCGGCGCCGCCGAGCTCTGGAGCCGCGAGGCCGTGTTCACGGTGTCACCCATGACGCCGTACTGCGCGCCCGTGCGGACGCCGCCCGCGACCACCATCCCGGTGTGGATGCCGA
>JACDAF010000035.1 GCA_013695575.1 Chloroflexota bacterium
TCGTCCGGCGGCTTGACCGGCTGATCTTTCGGGACGCCGATGTCGGCCTGCCGCTCACTCGGCGGATGTTCGCCCGGGCGAGGCGGGAGATCTCTCATCAGCGGCTCGTCCCACCCTGCGGGTTTTGCGTGCCGCCGGTGCGTCCCGACTCGCCACCGCTGCCACTCCCGCCCTTCTTGTCGCTATCGCCCTTCTTGTCCCAGTCACTCTGCCCACCGGATCCGCCCGCCCCGGGCTTGCCGCCCGCGCCGCCTGGCTGGCCGGCCGCACCACCGGTGCCGGATCCGCCCATCTTGTCCTTGTCCTTGTCCTTGTCCCATTCGCTCTTGCCGCTCGGCTGGCCGGCCGCACCGGTACCGCCCATCTTGTCCTTGTCCTTGTCCCAGTCGCTCGTGCCGCCTGATCCGCCGGCTCCGGGCTTGCTGCCGGTGCCGCCCGACTGACCGGCACCGGTACCGCCCATCTTGTCCTTGTCCTTGTCCTTGTCCTTGTCCCACTCGCTCTTGCCGGATCCGCCGGCCCCGGGCTTGCTTCCGGTGCCGCCCGACTGACCGAACTCGTTCGGTTGCTTTGGCTGTCCGGTCTCGTCGCCCTTCTTCTGTCCGCCTGGCTGGTTCTTCTCCTGCATTCGGAAAGGACCTCCGTTCCGTACTCACCGGCGCGCGCCGCACCGACGGCTTCTGGCTCATGCAGAGGCGGTGCCATGCCCACCAGCGCCCGCTCGCCGTACGACCAAGCTGGCGCTGACCAAGACGCTACGCGGACCGCAACGTGCGACCGCTAGCTCGGCTTGGCGATCACCTCACGAACTGCGCGCGATATGCCTCGAAGCGCGAATAGAAGGAGTCGACGCTCTCGCCGAACGCCTGAGCGAACGCGGTCCGCCACGGCACTCCGTTCCCGACGCGCTCGCAATAGGCGCGAAGAGCCCCCTGTGAGCCGGGCGCGAGCACACGGTCGACCGCGAGCCAGCTCACGTTGTAGGGGTGGACGTCGTTCGGGAACGACGTCTCCAAGTCGCGAAGCGGCACGGAGCGAGCCGAGCTCACCCACTCCTTCTCGAAGGCGTCCAGCGCGGTCTGCCGGATGAGGCCGTCGCGAACCACCGCCCGATAGGAGATCGACTCCGGCATGCCCTCCACGAGCCAGATCGGCCCGTTGAGGCACCCGACGGTCCCCTGGTGACCCTGCCAGACGTGTACGAACTCGTGACCGGCGATCTCGCTGCGCTCCGCGGGTGCGGACCAGGTATCGGGTCCGGCCGCTGGGGGAGCGCGCCAGGTCCGATGGTTCACGACGATACGGAAGCCGTTCGCGTTCGCGAGGCAGCACACCACCTCGTCCATCCCGATGTAGATGCGCACCGCGACGGGCCGCTTCAGCACACCGCCGACGCTGTCGCTGATGAACGCCGCCGCACGCGCCACACCTTCGTGCACCTCGTGGATGTCCTGCGCGCTCACGCCGTCGCCGACGTCGTAAAAGACGTTCGCGGGCCCGGACGGAGTGCGCCGCGGCGCGCTGCCATCGGGGTGAAGGACCGTGACCTCCCAGAACACGCCGAAGTCCTCGAGCCATCTCGCGCCCTCGACGAGCGGCCGGATCCCGAGGCGGTAGGTGCCGGGTGTCTGCGGTGCCTGGATGTCGAAACGGAACCAGGCGACCTGTACCGGACCCACGTACGCGGCTGGCTGCGCCGCCAGTCGATCGAAGCGCGGCCAGCCCGTCTGGGGCGAGCCGCGCGTGCCGTCGCCGCCGAGCACGCTCGGCTGGTCCTGGCCCGGCTCCTCGCGCCAGGTGCCGAGGTACGCCGCCTGGCCCATCCGGCCCTGTACCCAGCCGAGCGAGCCGGAGTTGTGGTACGCGACCGTCGCGGTCGCGCGGGTGCCGGGGCACAGCGCCATGTATCCGCTCTGCCCGTACCAGGCGGCATGGAAGCCGGGCAGACCGTTCGTGACGCGCGCCGGCGGTGGAATGCCGGGCCCGACCGATGAGGCGCATGTCGACACGACGGCAGAGGACCCGTCGCTCGACCGAGGTAGGAGCACGGAGACGAGGACCAACGCGATGACGGCCGATCGTGACAGCGTGCCCATCGTTGGGAGCAACTCCCGCGGAGGTCCGGCGTTATCCGGCGGCCGCGAGGCGATCGAGACGGCGCGCGAGGACGCGCACCCGCGCTGCGAGCCCGTCGCGGACGCGCG
>JACDAF010000037.1 GCA_013695575.1 Chloroflexota bacterium
TACATCGAACGCACCTCGACGGGCGTCTGCATGTCCGTCGACTCCTAGTGGCGTGTCACTAGGGCCGAGCCGGCCGACCTTCCTCCCGCTGGAGCACCCACGACGCGACCTGGGCGCGGCTCGCGACGCCGAGCTTGCGGAGGACCGCGGCGACAAGGTCCTCCGCGTCGTCCACCGTGACGCCGAGCTCGGCCGCGATCCGGTCGTTGGTATGTCCGCGTGACACGAGCATCGCCGTGCGCAGCTCGACCTTGCTGAACGACAGGGTGGCCCCGTGCGGGGTGCGTGCGGGGGCCGCTCCGGAGGGCAGGGCCGCGTCGATGATGTTCACGTAGTAGAGCGCGCCCCGCTCCACGAGCTCCGCGCGGATCGCCCGCACGGGCGCGTCCGGGAGATCGGAGCCCTGTGCCCGGATCGCCGCGATCATGGCGCAGGCGTGACGATAGGCGGCGCGTACCGGAACGCCGAGCTCGGCGTACCGCTCCGCCACGCGGGCGAACGCATCCGCGGCGTTGCGACCTTCGATGTCGGCGAGGATCGCATCCATCTCGGCGCGCATGACGGCGATCGGTCGCGATTCGCGCCCCGCGAAATGCGCGTCGCATCGTGCCATGAGCCGCCGGAGCTCGGCACCGTCCCGCCGCGCCTCGGCGACGTCCGCCGCGGCAAGGAATGCCTCGACCCCCGCGCGTGGCAGCGCGGAGAGCACGAATTCGACGGCCCGGCTCGCCGCCTCGGCGGCCGCGTCGAGATCGCCGAGCGCGCGGAAGATACGCGCGCGCGTGGAGAGGTATCCGAGCCGACGGTCGGGCTCGACGGCGACTATCGGGATCGCGATCTGTTCGGACAGCGCGAATGCCGCCTCGCTCTCGCCCTGCAATGTGAGCAGGGTGCAGAGGAGCGACCGGGCGACCGTGGCGAGTGTCGTGCCCTGTCGGCTCATCGCGACGGCGCGCTCGGCCGAGTCGCGCGCGTCCCTGTAGCGACCCTGCGTGTAGTGAATGTGGACGAGCTCGGTCAGCAGACGCGCCTGGGCGAACTCGAGGCCACGCTCGCGGGCGATCGTGAGCGCCTCTTCGGCCGCCGCCCGCGCCGTGTCCCAGCGCCCGAGAGAGCGCAGGGCGAGGACGAGCTCGACCGACGCCACCACCAGCTCGCCCCCAAGATCATGCGCCTTGGCGACCGCGACCGCCTCCTCGAGGTCCGGCACCCCCTTCGCTCCCGCGAGCCGGACGCGCGCGGACCCGAGCACGGTCAGGGCGCTTGCCTCGATGGCCCTCTCACGACATCCCCGTGCGATCGCCAAGGCGCGCTCGGCGAGCTGGACCGCGCGCTCGTGGTCGTTCTCGACCCGCGACAGCCGCGCCGAGATGACCAGCGCCGCGGCCAGCGTCGGTCCTTCGTGGCCTTCGAGGGCCGCTGCCGCGCGCGACGCGGCCATCATCGCCTCGGAGCGCCGCCCTTGCATGAGCAGGACGTCGGCGAGGCGAACGTCGAGCGCCGCGGTGCGGTCGGCATCAGCGAGCGCGAGCTCTCGCGCCGTCCGGAGCGCCGCCTCGGCCTCGGTCGCCCGACCGCCGGCCTGGAGCGCATGCACCAGGGACTCGAGGGTCTCGAGCCGGCCGACATCATCCGGCGCGGCTTCGGCGGCGACCTGGAGCAGGTCGACCGCGGTGCTGTAGGCGCCGAGACGCAGCGCGCGCGCCGCGCCCTCGCGCGCGTACCGGAAGGCCTGCTGCTCGTTGCCTGCTGCGGCGAAGTGATGCGCCAGGAGCGCCGCGCGCTCATCTTCCGGTCGGGGCGTCGCCGCGAGCGCCTCGGCGACGCGCCCGTGCAGCCGCCGGCGCCGCGGCTCAGGGATAGCCGTCTCGATCGCCTCGCGCGTCAGGGCGTGCCGGAACTGGTAGCTCTCGGTCCGCGTCGCGAGCCGCTCGAGCAGCTGCGCGTCCACGCTCGCGGCCAGATCCGCATCGACCTCCGCCTCCGCGCGGCCCGACAGCCGTACGAACGCCGGGTAGTCGAGCGGTACACCGGCGACGGCGGCGGCCTGCAGCAGATCGGCGATCTGCGGCCCGCGCTCCGTGACAAGGCGTTGGAGCCGCAGCTGGACCGAATCGCTCACGGATCTCGGGAGCGCCAGCTGCCCGGGCGCCCCCGGGGACGCATCGACTGTCGTCTTCAGCAGCTCCTCGACGTAGAAGGGGATACCCTGCGAGCGCTCGTGCACCAGCCGCGCGAGCTCGCTCGTCGCGTCCTTCCCGAGGAGCGCTGCCGTCATGCGCTCGACGCCCGCCGGATCGAGTGGCGCGAGGCTCAGCTGAGCGAGCCGCCGCTCGCGCTGCAGGTCTAGCAGGAGCGCGCGGAGCGGGTGCGCCGGCCCGACCTCATCTTCCCGGTACGTGATGACCATGCAGATCCCGATGCGCATCGTCATCGCGAGATACAGGAAGAGCTCGCGGCTGGCGGCGTCCGCCTCGTGGACGTCCTCGA
>JACDAF010000042.1 GCA_013695575.1 Chloroflexota bacterium
CCAGCCGCAGCGGGCGGCCGCTCCCGCCGTAGCGCTCCTGCGTGATCTCCGCGAGCACCGCGAGCGCGATCTCGGCCGGTGTGCGCCCACCGAGATCGAGGCCGATGGGGGCGTGCACCGCGTGTAGTCGCTCCTCCAGCACGCCCTCGTCCCGCAGCATCCGCGCGATAAGGATGGTCTTGCGGCGGCTACCGAGCAGCCCGACGTAGCGCGCCTCCGTCGCGACCGCCGCGCGCAGGCACCGCGCGTCCAGCTTGTGCCCGCGCGTGGCGATCACGATGAAGCTGTTCCAGCCCATCGGCATGGTGCGCAGCGTCTCGTCCATGTCCCCGTGCATGACCTCGATCGGGGCGGGGAATCGCTCACGCGCCGCGAACTCCGCGCGGTCGTCGATGACCGTGACGTCCATATCCAGCAGCGCGCCCTGCCTCGCGAGCGCGAGACCGACGTGTCCGCCGCCCGCGATGACGAGCCGCGGCCGCGAGAGCACCGGCTCGACGAGCAGCTCGTGCGCGTCGCCGAGGGGCACGCTGCGCGCGGTGCCTTCGCGGAGGACATCGCGTGCGGCCGCCGCCGCGCGCTCATCGAGCGACGGGTCGCCGAGCGTCCCGTGCGTGCGCCCGTCCGGCTCGATGAAAAGCCGCCCCGCCGGCGCGAGCTCCTTGCCCTCCCTGCGCAGCAGCGTGCCGAGCGCGACCGGCCGCCCGCCGGAGGACGCGGCGAGCACGTCGCCGAGCAGATCGCGGTCCGCGACGCGCAGCGCGCGCTCGCCCGGCTCGATCGCGATCCACATGGTCCCGCCACACACGAGCCCGGTGTCCCACGCAAGATCCTCGGTCAGCTCGTACTCGCGCAGCGACGCGTGCCCTGACGCGATCACCTCGCGTGCCTCGGAGAACGCGTCACCCTCGACGCAGCCGCCGCCCAGCGTTCCGACAACGCGCCCGAGTTCGTCGACGAGGAGTTTCGCGCCGACCACCTGCGGCGTCGAGCCGCTGGTGCGCACGACGGTCGCGATCGCGAAGCTGCGGCCCTCCCGCTCCAGCTCCGCCATCCGCGCGTAGATCTCACGCATCAGGACTGCCGTCGGTCGGGCCGGCCGCCGCCCGGCCCGGGCGAGGCCCATCCACGAGATCCTCCGGGTGGTCGACGTCGCGCAGGACACCGCGGTCGTCCACGTCGAGATCGATCCGTTCCTCGCGATGCGCGGCGAGCACGTGATGCAGCGTACCCGTCGGCTCGGCGGCCACGATCTCTTCTCCGACCGTCGGTGGGAGCACGACCGGGTGACCCCGCTTTCCGTCGAATCGCGGCGAGACGATCCCTCCCCGGACCTCGAACGTCCGCAGCAGCGACCGGATGGTCGCCGGGTCAACGAACGGCATGTCCCCCGGGAGGATCACGATGGCGTCCGCACGCAGGTCGGCCATCCCGGCCTGCAGCGACGAGAACATCCCGCGCGACGGGTCAGGATTCAGCACGGTGCGCACGTCCGGCGCGTCGAGCAGGCGGCCCGTATCCGGGCCGACCACGACGACGATGTCCGTGACGCCGCCGTCACGAAGCGACGCGACGGTCCGCTCGATGAGCGTGGCGCCGCGCACGTCCGCCAGCAGCTTCCTTCCGCCGAACCGCTCGGCGGAGCCTGCCGCCGGCACGACCGCCGCGGCGTGCATTCTGCTCAAGAACACGCCATTCGGCGGTGTTCCGCGCTGCGGGCGCGCGGGCTCGCTCCTCGCGGCAGAGCCGCTCATCGCTCGGTTCATCGGGGCCGCAGGGAGGCGAGCGCGCGTTCCGCGAAGACGCGCGCGGTGCGCTTGCGTTGTGAGATGGTGCCCGCCGTGTTGTCCATCGGCCGCGCGACCTTGTGCACGGCATCGGCTGCCGCCCCGATGGCCGCGTCGTCGAGACGAGAGCCGACGAGCGCGGACGCCGCGCCTTCGACGATGGTGGCGCGCGATGCGACGGCCGTGATCGCAACGCGCGCCTCGGCGATGATGTCCCCCTCCAGACGGACCGCGGCCGCGATGCCGACGAGCGGGAAGTCGAACGAGCCGCGCTCGCGCGCCTTCATGTAGGTGCTCGTCCACGCCGTCGGGTCCGGAAGTGAGACCGACGCGACCACGTCGTCACGGCCGATCGTGAGGAAGCGGATGCCGTCCTCGCGGTAGAGGTCGGTCAGCGGCACATCGCGAGCGCCACCCTCGCCCTCGATGCGCACGGTAGCGCCGAGTGCGAGGAGCGCCG
>JACDAF010000054.1 GCA_013695575.1 Chloroflexota bacterium
CGCAGGTCGTACTTCCGCTTGATCGCGTCCGGGTCGTCCGCGTACATCCGCGCGACGAACCCGCCAAGCGAGGTGATGCCGTTTCGCTCGCCGATGCCGAGCACGCTCGTATCGATGTGCGTCGCGCCGCCTTCGAGGATCGAGTAGGAGTTCGCGATCGCGCACCCCGCGTCGTTGTGCCCGTGGAACTCGATGTCGGTCTGGCCGATGTGGTGCCGGAGCTCGACAGCGAGCGCGTAGCACTGGCGCGGGGTCGCGATACCCACGGTGTCGGCCACGCCGACCCGATCGACGCCCATCTGGGCCACGGCGGTGTAGACCCTCAGCAGGTCACCCTCGGTCGAGCGGAACGAGTCCTCACTCGAGAACCGGACCTCCTTGCCGTGATCCTTGATGAACGTGATCACCCGCTTGGCCTCTTCGATGATCTCGTCCACGCTCTTGCCGTGGGAGAACTCGCGAAGGACCGAGGAGGTGCCGAAGAGGATGTCGATGCCGTCCACCCCGGTCTCAACGGCGACGCTCGCGTCGTCCATGTGACACCGCACGTGCGTGAGGACCCTGGCCCGGAGCCCCAGGGCGGCGATGGTGCAGAGGTCCTCGCGCGACTGCGGTGACGCGACCGGCGAGGTGAGCTCGATGTACTCGACGCCGAACTCATCCAGCGTCTGCGCGATCTGGATCTTCTGCTCGGTCGTGAAGTGCGCGCTCGAGAACTGCTCCCCCTCACGCAGGGTGGAGTCGATGATCGCGAAGCGTTCGACCGGCACCCGTACCTCCTCGTCGCACGAAAAAAGGCCTGAGCGCCGATGCACCCAGACCTCCGAGGAGCTCTTGATGCGGTCAGCGCTCCGCGACGGACTGCCCTGTCCATCGCGACAGCCCGCGCCCTTCCGGGTCGCGGACCAGGTCACGGTCCCGAGCGGACCGTTCCCTTCGGCGATCACCCCTGTCACACCGTGTCGGCGGAAGCTCGTTCCTCGACGGCGCTATTGCTGGTGATCGCACCTCTGTCCGTATCGCGTATTCAGTTGCGCCAAGTGTACAGGCCCGCGGTCGAGGGGCGAGGCGATCGGTTGCGGGAGTACGGCGCTTCCGGAAGTGAATCCAGGGCAGGGCGCGTTGCGTATCCGATCGTATCAAGACCATCTTTCGGCCATTCATCAACGACGACGGCAGCGCGACAACCGAACGGGGCGATCACATCACGGTCAGCTATGCGACTGCCGACGACGCCGGGGGATTCGGCCGCTCGGGCCGGCCGGAAGTGACCATCGCCGGCGCGCGCACGCTCACCCTCACTCCGACGGAAGCCCGCACCGTCGGTGCGGCGCTCATCCGGGCCGCGCTCGCGGCTGATGAGGTGTCGAGCTGACGGGCCCCTCGCGGGTGCACCGAGACTGCCCCAGGCCAACCCGGCTCAGGTCCGGCCGGGCGCGGAGCGCCGGCCGAGGGTACGCCTTCCTCAGAACTGGCCAGCCCTAGGCAGGGGCGACCGGCGTCCGGCGCGGACGGTGCCCTGGAGACACGGCGGGATCGAGCGGAACCTATCGGACACAAAGCTCGATCGCCGAAAGGCGGCCACTTGTGGACGGTCTGCCGGCTGACGCCGGCCGCGCCCGCCGCGGCGATCACGGTCACCCTCCGAACATCAACCGACCCCTCCGTCTGAGGGGGCTCCGTCGGTTGATGTGGTTGTCGAAATCACACAGCCGAGAGGAGCCCCCGAGTGGTCAATGCTAGGCCGCGTCTCAACCCGTACCAACGCGAGCTCGTCTGCCATCGCGTCCGAGTCGAGGGCTGGACGGTGATCGCCGCCGCGCAGGCGGCCGGCGTCAGTCGCCAGACCGTGCACAAGTGGCTGGGTCGCTTCGCCCAGGAGGCCGCTGCCGGCTTCGCCGATCGCTCGAGCCGACCCCAGCGGATGCCCCGGCTCACCCGGATCGATCTGGCGGTCCGGATCTGCTCGGAGCGGCTGGCCCGCAAGGTCGGGCCGCACGAGCTGGCGCTGCTGCTGGGGATCGCCCGCTCGACGATCTATGCGATTCTCCGCCGAGCCGAGCTCAATCGTCTCGGCGCGCTGGTCGCCAAGGTTCGGGTCGTGCGG
>JACDAF010000084.1 GCA_013695575.1 Chloroflexota bacterium
ATGGTCCAGGAGCGCGATGACGTCGTCGGCATCGACGCGGCGATCCTCATGCATCCGCGCGTGTGGGAAGCCTCAGGCCACGTCGAGAACTTCACCGACCCGCTCGTCGAGTGCGGCAACTGCCGGAAGCGCTTCCGCCTCGACGAGCTTCCCGACGGAGAAGCACTCACCGACGCGTGGCGCGGGGGGAATGCGGACCTCAGCGATGTCACATGCCCGGCCTGCGGCACCCGGAAGCTCTCGCCGCCGAGGCAATTCAACCTCATGTTCAAGACGTTCGTCGGTCCGGTCGAGGACACCGCGTCGGTCGCGTGGCTGCGGCCCGAGACGGCGCAGGGCATCTACGTGAACTTCGAGAACGTCCAGCAGACGATGCGGCGACGGCTGCCGTTCGGCATCGCCCAGGTGGGGAAGTCGTTCCGCAACGAGATCACGCCGGGGAACTTCATCTTTCGCTCGCGCGAGTTCGAGCAGATGGAGATGCAGTACTTCTGCCGTCCCGAGGAAGCACCTCGCCACTTCGACGCGTGGCTCCGGACCCGAAAGCAGTGGTTCCGCGATCTCGGCATCGCGGACGACGTCCTGCGCTTCCGGGAGCATGCCGAGAACGAGCGTGCGCACTACGCCGCGAAGGCGATCGACATCCAGTTCCGCTATCCGTTCGGCTGGGAGGAGACAGAGGGCATCCACAACCGGACCGACTACGACCTGCGGCGCCACAGCGAGTACTCGGGCAAGAAGCTCGAGTACTTCGACGACCTCACGAACGAGCGGTTCGTCCCATACGTCGTCGAGACGGCGGTCGGCGCGGACCGGGCGACCTTTGCGCTGCTGTGCGCCGCCTACGACGAGGAGCCCGACAAAGAGGGCGTGCGAACCGTGCTGCGGCTGCACCGCTCCCTGGCGCCGTACAAGGTCGCGATCCTGCCGCTCTCCAAGAGGCCCGAGCTGAGCGCGCTCGCCCGCGAGGTGTGGGCGTCTCTGCGACCGCATGTCATGACGACGTACGACGAGACACAGGCGATCGGCCGTCGCTACCGGCGCCAGGACGAGGTCGGCACGCCGCTCTGCGTCACCGTGGACTTCGACTCACTCGTGGACCGTGCAGTCACGATCCGTGACCGCGACTCGATGGAGCAGGTGCGTGTGCCGATCGCCGAGCTCGCGCCGGCCATACGGGAGCGGCTCGGACCCTAGCGCTCGTCGATGCCGGCCGCGAGGGCGGGCTTCAGCGGGTTCGCGCCGCCGCGCAGGGTCCCGTCGCGCTCGACGCGGATGGCGCTCGGGCGCGCGAAGTGCGAGCTGAAGAACGTCTCCTCGCGCAGCTCGATCTCGTGGCCCATCGCCGCGAGCTCCTCGCGGACCTGATCAGGGATGCGTGTGTCGAGGATCGATGGCCGGCCCTCGGCGTGCACCCGTGGCCGCGCGACCGCGTCCTGCGGGCCCATGCCGTGATCGACGACGTTCATCACCACCTGGGGCACGGCGCTCATGATCCGGCGTCCGCCCGGGGCGCCGACAGCGAGGAACGGGCGGTCCCCGTCGAGCAGCAGCATCGGCGAGGGTGCCCACAGGATCCGCTTCCCCGGCGCGACCGAGTTGATCGTGCCGGGCCGCGGATCGAACCAGGTCATCACGTCCGCCATCACGATGCCTGTCCCACGCGGGACGACCGCTGAGCCGAAGCCCTGTCCGAGCGTCGAGGTGAGCGACACCATCGCGCCGTCCTTGTCCACGACGCAGAGGTGCGTGGTGCAGTCCCCCGCGGGCGGCGGCCTGATGCCGGCGGCGATCTCCGGCGTCGCGCGAGACGGGTCCATCGAGCGCGCGCGCAGCGACGCGTAGTCCTTGGAGGCGAGCTGCTCGAACGGCGCACCAGGGACGTCGGCAAGGTGGGCGAAGCGGTCGATGAACGCGCGGCGCGAGGCTTCAAGGACGAGGTGGCGCTCGCCCACCGAGTCTGGCTCGGGGAGATCGGAGGCCTCGACGAGGTTCAGCAGCTCGACGGCGGTCACCGCGCCGCTCGGGCCGGGGACCGTAAGGAGCTCATGCCCGCGGTATGAGGTGCGCAGCGGCTCGAGCTCCCGCGCCTCATACGTCGCGAACTCCTCGATCGTCAGGAGCCCGCCGTTGCGGGCGACGTCCTCGCAGATCGCAGCCGCGAGCGGCCCGCGGTAGAGCGCCTCCGCGCCACCGTCGGCGATGGCCTCGAGCGAGCGCGCCAGGTCCGGCTGCACGAGCCGGTCGCCCGGCTCGAACCCTGTGGCGACGCGCAGCGGAGCGCCGCCCGGGCGGAAGAAGACGCGCGTGGTCTCTGCGAACGGCCAGAGGCGCTCGGCGTACGTGCCGATCGCGAGCCCGATGTACCAGTCGATCTCGAAGCCCTCCGACGCCAGCCGGATCGCCGGCGCCATGACGCGGCCTCGGGAGAGTGACCCGTAACGCTCGAGGGCCAGCAGGAGGCATCCGACCATGCCGGGAATTCCGAGCGAGCGGTAGCCGACATTGTTCGCGTTGTCGCGCGTGGCCGGCCAGCCGTACATCCCGAGGCGCTCCCCGGTCGCCAGCACCCCGAACATGTCCTCACGGGCGGCACGGGGTGCCGTGGTGCTGCCGTCGATGACGGTGGCGAACCCGTCGCCGCGACGCAGGACCATGCACGCGACTCCGCCGAGCCCGCTGGTGAATGGCTCCACGACGCCCATGACGAACGCGATCGCGACGGCGGCGTCGACGGCGTTCCCGCCGTCCCGGAGGACCGCGAGACCGGCACCCGCGGCCACCGCCTGGTCCGCGACGACCATCCCGCCGCGCGCGATCGCTTCGCTCTTGCTGACATTCCACACGCTCGCGGTCGACTGCACGGGCACCGCGCCGACGATAGCGTGGTCAGATGGATCCAACCTCGGTCGCGCTTTTCGTGCTCTTGTTCGTTGCCGGCGCGCAGACGCCGCTCCTCGCGCTGTTCGCGCTTCGGCGTCGGCGGACGCTGCTCGTCGTCGTGGGCCCGTACGCGCTCCTCGCCCCACTCGCCGTGATCCTGGGCACCGCCGTGGATGCGCCGACCAGACTGGGGCTTCTGGCGCTCGCGGTCGCGCCGGCGGAGCTCGCCGCACCGGGCATCGCGCGGGCGATCGGCGCGCGCATCGACACCGCAGGCGCGTACCTGGCCGGTACCGTCGTCGTCTCGTTCGCCCTCACCTTCGCTTTCCTCGGGCCGTCCGCGCCCCTCGCGATCGGAGCCGCCCGCGACGCTGCATTCGCCTTCCTGATCGGGATGACCTTCGGCGGCGCGCTGCCGACCATCCGCGATCGGATCCTCACGCCACTGCGCCGCGCCGGCGACCTCGCGCTGCTCGTCCTCGTCGCCGTCGCGATCGCGGGCGCCGCCGCGCACGTCAGCGGCCAGTCGGTCGCGCTCGCGCTGCTCATGCTCGCCGGGGGCGCGACCGCCGCGGTCGCGGCCGCAGTGCTCGGCGGTGGCGATCGATGGTCCGCGCTGCCCGGCGCGGGCACCCGGGACTTCGCGGTGGCCGCGACGATCGTGGGATCGGCCACCCCGGCCGCCGCGGCGGTGCCGCTGGTCTACGGCGGCCTGCTCTTCCTCGGCGCCGCGCTCCTGGTGTTCCGGCGCCACCGGACGAGGGGCGGACCAGAGGAACCTAGGCGAACGTAGGTACGTGCGTCGCGCAACCCCGCGGGCCCGGCGATGCTCCTCGGGTGCTCCCGGCGATCCTCGCCACCGCGGTCAGCGCGGCGTTCGCGATCGCCGTGTGGCTCCAGTACCGCCGCAGGCGTCAGCCGTACCAGCTCGCGTGGTCGATCGGCCTCGTGATGTTCGCCCTCGCCTCGGCCGCAGGCGTCGCCGCGCGGTCAGGCACGCCGACGGAGGACGAGTACCGCGTCTTCTACCTGTTCGGTGCGATCCTCAACGTCGCGTGGCTCGCGGTGGGGACGCTGTATGTGACGGTGCGGCGGCCGGTCGCGGACGCCGGGTTCGTCCTCGTGTACCTGTTCAGCGTCGTCTCCACGATCGCGGTCTTCTCGTACCCGGTCGATCTCGCCGCCGCCCTCGATAGCGGTCGTGGCTTCCAGGACGCGCCGGTGCCGCGCATCCTCGCGGGGATCGGCAGCGGCATCGGCACGATCGTGCTGTTCGGCGGCGCGCTGCGATCGGTGTGGGTGTTCCTGCGCCGGGGCGACAACGGGCGGCGCGCGCTCGCGAACCTCGTCATCGCCGCTGGGGTGCTCATCGTGGCCGCAGGCGGGACCGCGACGTTCACCGGAGCCTCCGGCCTGGTCGACGTCACCAACCTCGTCGGCGTCAGCGTCATGTTCGCCGGGTTCCTCTTGATCCCCGCCTCATCCGCGGCCTCGGCTTCGGCCAAGGCTCCCTCCGGCCACTGACCGGGGCTGGCGCGGCGAGGCTAGCGCGGCGACCGCTCGTGCTTCTCCTTCGGGAGGTGCTCCGGATCATCCGCGGCGAACCGGCCGGCGAGGCTCCTGGCCAGCTCGGTCGCCCCTGCGGTGAGCGCGGCGAGGCCGACACCCCACGCCGCTTCCGTCGCGGTGCGCTTGGGCTTATCGACCTCGGAGATCTCCGCGCGGAGCTGCTCACGCAGCCGCTTTCGCGCACGCCCCGGCAGCTTCGTGAGGTTGCCGCCAAGGTCCTGGATGACCCGTTCGATCTCGGTGTCCGGTCGCCTCCGCCGCCTGTCGCGGACGCGCTTCACGAGGGCCGCCGCCCCGAGCGCGACGCCGGATCCGAGAGTGCCGAAGACCGCGAGCGGCTGACGGCGCACGAGCGCGGCCGGATCGAGATCCGCCTTCGCGCGCCCGACGAACGCGTCGACATCGCGGTCGATCGAGCCGCGGAGCTCGCCTAGCTCGCGCTGCGTCCGAGCAGACGGGCTTTCGCCCATTGGACCGTCTCCTTCAACGAACTGACCGATCGCGTCGGTCCGTGCAGCTCGAGCCGCTTGGAGCCCAGATAGCCGAACAGGCCCGCCAGGACGGCGCAGAGCAGCATCACGATGAGCGCGGAGAGCCACCAGGGCAGGAAGATCGCGATGAGCGCGATCACCAGGACCACGAGCGTGATGAGCACGAGTAGACCGAAGATCGCGGCGATCGCGAAGAACTTCGCCGCGTTGAGGTTGGCCCTGACGATCTCCGCGATCTCTTGCCTGGGGAGCTCGAGCTGCTTGCGGATGAGGGCGCGGACGTTCGAGCGAACGC
>JACDAF010000087.1 GCA_013695575.1 Chloroflexota bacterium
CGGCGAAGTGCAGGCCGGTCGTGGGCTCGTCGAGGATGTACAGCGTGCGGCCGGTCGCGCGGCGGGAGAGCTCCGTCGCGAGCTTCACTCGCTGCGCCTCCCCGCCCGAGAGCGTCGTCGCGGCCTGCCCGAGGTGGAGATAGCCGAGACCCACGTCGAAGAGCGTCTGCAGCTTCGCCGAGACACCCGGCACGTTGCGAAAGAACTCGAGCGCCTCCTCTACCGTCATCTCCAGGACACCGGCGATGCTGTTGCCCTTGTAGTGGATCTCGAGCGCCTCGCGGTTGTAGCGCTTCCCGGCGCAGACCTCGCACGGGACATAGACGTCCGGAAGGAACTGCATCTCGATCTTGATGATCCCGTCGCCGGCGCACGCTTCGCAGCGACCACCCTTCACATTGAACGAGAACCGCCCGGGCGTGTAGCCCCGCAGCCGCGCCTCGGGAAGCGCCGCGAAGAGATCGCGGACCGGCGTGAAGAGGCCGGTGTAGGTCGCAGGGTTCGAACGCGGCGTTCGGCCGATCGGGGACTGATCGATATCGATCACTTTGTCCAAGTGCTGGATGCCCTCGACGACGTCGTGCGCGCCCGGCCGATCCTTTGCCTTCGAGATCGCCTGCGCGAGGCGCCGGTACAGGATGTCATTCACGAGCGAGCTCTTGCCCGACCCCGACACGCCCGTCACGGCGACGAACACGCCCAGCGGGATCCGGACGTCGATGTCCTTCAGGTTGTGCTCGCGCGCGCCCTTCACGACCAGCGCTTCCTGCTTCGGACGGCGGCGGTGGGCCGGCATCGGGATCCGCCGCTTGCCCGTGAGGAACTGGCCGGTGAGGGACCGCGGGGCGCCGAGGATCTTCTCGAGCGGGCCCTCCGCGACGACCTCGCCGCCGTGCTCGCCGGCCCCCGGCCCGATGTCGATGACCCAATCCGCGCTGCGGATCGTCTCCTCGTCGTGCTCGACGACGATCACCGTGTTCCCGATATCACGCATGCCGAGCAGCGTTCTGATGAGGCGCGCGTTGTCGCGCTGGTGCAGACCGATGGACGGCTCGTCCAGGATGTACAGGACGCCCATGAGCCCCGAGCCGATCTGCGTCGCGAGCCGGATGCGCTGGGCCTCGCCGCCGGACAGCGTCGTGGCCGCGCGGTCGACCGTAAGGTAGTCGAGGCCGACGTCGACGAGGAAGCCGAGGCGCGTGCGGATCTCCTTGAGCACCTGCTTCGCGATCTTCCGGGCCCGCGCCGTGAGCGGGCCACCGCGCTCCCTCTCGACCGAGGTGGACCACTCCACCATTTCGCCGACCGAGAGCCGGCTCACGTCCACGATGCTCTTGCCGCCGATGGTGACCGCGAGGGTCTCCGGACGCAGGCGATCGCCCTTGCATGTCGGGCACGGTCGCTCGCTCATGTAGCGTTCGATGTCCTGCTTGACGTACTCGCTCGTCGTTTCGCGGTGGTGCCGTTCGAGCCAGGGAACGACCCCCTCCCACTCGATGTCGTACTGCCGCCGGACGCCGCTCTTGTTCTCGTAGGAGAGGCGCAGCTTGTCCTCGACGCCGTAGAGGATCGCGTGGCGGGCCGCGTCGCTGAGGTCCCTCACCTTCGTGTCCAGGGAGAACTTCATCTTCTTGGCGAGGCCGCCGAGCGCCGCCATCCGGTAGGCCCCGGTGCCGCCCGCCTTGTGCCACGGCAGGATCGCCCCCTTCGCGAGGGTGAGGTCCGGGTTCGCGAGGACGAGGTCGGGGTCGGGCTCGAGACGCGTGCCGAGGCCGGTGCATGCGGGACAGGCCCCGTGCGGGGAGTTGAACGAAAAGGTGCGCGGCTCGATCTCCCCGATCGAGAAGTCCCCCTCCGGGCAGGCGAGACGCTCGCTGAACATGCGCTCCGTTGAAGGGGGCTCGTTCGGCGCCGGCACAGCCGGTCCCGAACGGACGCGTGAGGCGCCGTTCCGAGGGGCCACAGGGTCGGCGGGCGCGACGACAACGAGGCCTTCGCCGAGCCGCAGCGCCGTCTCGACGGAGTCGCTGAGCCGGGAGCGCTCCTCCTCCGCCTCGGCGCCGCGTGTCACGACGAACCGGTCGACGACGACCTCCACGCTGTGCTTGCGCATCTTGTCCAGCGCGATGTCCTCACCGAGGTCACGGACCGTGCCGTCCACGCGGACGCGCGCGTAGCCGCCGCGCCGCGCCGTGGCAAAGAGCTGCTGGTGCTCACCCTTCCGGTCGCGCACAAGCGGCGCGAGGATGAGCAGCCGGGTCCCGTCCGGGTACGCGGAGATCTGGTCAACGATCTCCTGGACGTGCTGGGCGACGATCGGGATCCCGTGGTTCGGGCAATGCGGCACGCCGACGCGCGCGAAGAGCAGGCGGAGGTGGTCGTAGATCTCGGTGACCGTGCCCACGGTCGAGCGCGGGTTGCGCGTCGCGCCTTTCTGGTCGATCGACACGGCCGGCGAGAGCCCTTCGATCATGTCGACGTCCGGCTTGTCCATCTGACCGAGGAACTGGCGCGCGTACGCGGACAGGGATTCCACGTACCGGCGCTGGCCCTCGGCGTAGATGGTGTCGAACGCGAGCGTGGACTTGCCGGAGCCCGAGAGCCCGGTGATCACGACCAGCTTGTCGCGCGGGATGCGGACGGTGATGTTCTTCAGGTTGTGCTCGCGCGCGCCCTTGACCAGGATGTGGTCGAGCGGCATCAGCGCTCCTCGGGCGGGACGGCTGCGGCGCCCGCCGACCGCGTATCGGGCGGCCGCACGAGCGCTGCGCCGACGCCGACGGGCTCAAGGGGCGGCGGCCGATCGGCACGCCTCGCGCCCGGGCCGCGGAACTCTTTCAAGAACAACCACAGGAACGCGAGCCAGATCGGCAGCGCCGCGAGCCCGCCACCCAGGGAATCCGCCGGCTGGCGATACATGAACGGGCTCGTGGGCAGGACCGCGGCGGAGAGCGCCTGATACGCGCCGGTCGGCAGCATCACCACCGTGACGAGGCCGAAGGTGACCGTGCCGAGCATGAAGTAGGCGCGGCGCATTCCGGAGCCCGCCTCGTCGGTACCGAGCCCGCGCCGCGCGGCCCAGTGGGCACCCCACACCAGCAGCCCGAAGGCGGTAAAGGTGATGCCCCGCAGCAGGTCCTCGTCCTGCCGCCGGACGGTCTGCTCCTTCGCGTTCCGCCGCTGCAGCTCCTGCTGCTCCTCGGTGAGGCCCGGGCAACGGGGATCGCCCGGGGCACAAGCGGGGGCCATCGCGGGGACCGGCGTGCCCCCGTAGATGACGTGGGTCCCGAACGCGCTCGCGAGCCCGTAATTGGTGAGCGAGCCGAGACCGATCGCGAGCGTGACGATCCCGGCGAGCGACGCGAGGTACAGGTAGCTTCGCAACAGGCCGCGCGGCGTGAGATCGAGCGACTCGCGCCGCTGGAAGAAGACCACCGCGAGCGCGACGAGCAGCCCGAGGAACAGCGCGGGGAACAGGATCGACATCATCACCGCCGGTGCCTCCCGCGCGCCTTCGTGACGCGCTTCGTCGTGCGCGCGGAGCCGTCGGACAGCATCGCGTCGGGCCCATCCTGCAGCACGAGGATGCCGCGCAGCTCCACGACCTGGTCGCGCAGCGCCGCCGCCTTCTCGAACTCGAGATCGCGCGCGGCCGTCTTCATCTGCCGCTCAAGGTCCGCAACGAGACGCGTGAGCTCGTCCTTCGGCAGCCCACCCCCGGCGACGGGGCGACCGACGCCCTCGTACGCCCCCTCGACCTCGGCGACCTCACGGAGGCGCATGCCGATGTCGCGGATCGCCTTCACGATGCTCGTGGGCTCGATCCCGTGCGCAC
>JACDAF010000094.1 GCA_013695575.1 Chloroflexota bacterium
GCCGACCTGGGTGCGCCGTTCGTCGTCGTCGGCATCACGAGCGGGATCGCGTTCCTGGCGTCGCTCCGACTCCCGGCGGCCCCCGGACCCGCTTCGGTGGCCGGCGGGGTCATGACGTCCGCGTTCAACCGGCCGGTCATCGTCTTGCTCGTCGCGAACACGCTGCTCCTCTCGGCGTTCGGCGGCTTCATCACGACGTTCGCGCCGTTCGCGACCACCGCGTTCGGCTGGTCTACGGCCGAGGTCGGGATCGTGTTCTCGGTGTTCGCGTCAGGCAGCATCGCGCTCGCAGCACCGCTCGGTGGGCTCGCCGACCGCCGCGGCCGCAGGCTCGTCGGCACGTACGCGACGGTACCGGTGTTCCTCTTCGGCCTCACCCTGGCGCTCGAGCTACAGCGCCCGGCGATCTACGCGGCGGCGTTCTTCGCGGGCGCGGGCATCTCGACCTTCAGCGCATGCTGGTTCGCGCTCCTTACGGAGGCATCACCGGAAGCGAGGCGCGGCCGCACGTTCGGGATCGTGAACGCGATCTCCACGCTCGGCGTCATCGTCGGAGCCAACGGCGCAGCGGCCATCTGGGAGCTCTCGGACATCCGCGCCGCGCTTGTCGCGACCGGACTCATGGCCATGCTCGGTGGGCTGACGCTGAGCTTCCTCGGCCCCGGAGCGGGGCAGGCGGCGCCGGCTGCCCGGGCCGCGCGACGGCGCGTGGAGGGGAGGCGTCGTGTCAGGGACCTGCCTCGCGAGGGCGGTGAACTCTAGGATGCCGTCGTGCGTATCGCTCGTGTGGGCCGTCTGCTTCCGTGTCTGGTGGCGATCGTGATGGCCGCGGGCTGCGGGGTGCCCGCCGGCTCGGGCGGTGTCCAACCCGCCGGCAGCGGACCTGCCGCCGCTTCGCCATCGGGCACCCCGCAACCCGCCAGCGGGACCGTTTCGGGCGCGGCGGCGACCGGGGCCGCGGTGGTGACGGGCGCGCCTGCGGCGAAGGCTGCGTTCCTCTCCCATGTGTTCACGGACGTGCGCGATGGGAAGCAGTTCACGCTCGGCGATTTCGCGGGCAAGCAGGTCCTCGTGCTTGGCATGGCGGTGTGGTGAAGCAGCTGCCGTGCACAACAGGTGGTTGTGCGGGACACGCTCCCCAGCCTCGGCAGCGACGTCGTGATGGTGTCACTCGATACGGACGCCAACGAGAACGGCGAGCTGCTGCGGCGCTACGTGGAGCAGAACGCGTTTCCCTGGCGGTTCGCGCTCGCGCCGCGTGAGGTGCTCCGGCAGCTGAGCGACACCTTCGGTACGCAGTTCCTGACGCAGCCGTCCGAGCCCATGTTCCTGGTCGATCCGCGTGGCGGGGTCCATCTCCTGCCGTTCGGCCGCAAGAGCGCGGACGCGCTCCGCGGATTCGTCCAGCAGTACCGCTAGGCGGTGCCCGCCGAGCTCGCCACCGCGTTCGGGATAGGGCTGCTGGCGACGCTGTCGCCGTGCGCGCTGCCCCTGTACCCCGGCTTCCTCGCGTATCTCGCGGCGGGAGGAGCCGGCGAGCGGCGCGGTGCGGCGCGATGGCTTGGTGCCGCCGTGCTCGGAGGTGTGCTCACCATGATGCTCGCGCTGGGCGCACTCATCGCGGCGCTCTCGATCGCCGTCGGGCAAGTCCTCGTATTCGTCACGCCGCTCGCGGACCTGCTCGTGATCGCGCTCGGCCTCGCGCTGCTCTTCGGCAAGAATCCTTTCGCGAAGCTGCCCATGCTGGGCGGCGGCAACCTGACTGGATCGCCCCTGCGGTCCGCGTATGTGTATGGGCTGATGTACGGACCCATCGCGCTGCCGTGCTCGGGTGCGCTCCTCGTGAGCATCTTCACGCTGTCGCTGTCTGCCGGCGCGTTCGCGGAGCGGCTCCTGTTCTTCCTCGTCTTCGGCCTCGGCTTCGGCGTGCCGCTCCTCGCGATCTCACTCCTCGCGGACGGCCGCCAGCGCGCGCTACTCTCCCTGTTCACGCGTCACTACGCCGTCCTGTCCCGCGTCGCAGGCATCATCCTCATCGCGGTCGGTCTGGTCGATCTGCAGGCCAACCTGCCGTTCGTCCGGCTCTACCTCGGCATATAGGAGGACATATGGAGGAACAGCAGACCAGGCGAGCGAGGGCTGCGCCCGACCGAGCCGTAGGACCCCCCGGAGCCGGCGCAGGCGAAGCCGAGCCGGGACGGGGGATGAGCATGGATCCGACACGGAAGCTGCTCAAGGTCTTCGGCGTGAAGGTCACGGATTACGAGGCCAAGACCGACGCGCTGCTCGAGCGCGCCGCGGGCGCCACGGGCGAGGCGCGCCTCGCCATCCTCGAGGACGCGCTCGAGCTGACAGCGGATCTCGACCATTGGCTCCGCGAGATCAGCTCCCACGTCCTCGAGCGTCAGGAGCGTGTGCTCAGGCGCTTGCGTGAGCCCTGAATCGTCACGTGTCCGACACGGGCCCAGGTCGGCTCCGCGGCATGGCATGCGTTCTGCCTGTATCGGATTGATCCCAGCAAGGAGGAAACACATGGACAAGGACGCCGAGAAGGACATCGTCAAGGGCAAGGCAAAGCAGGTCGAAGGCAAGGTCGACCAGGGCATCGGAAAGCTCACCGACGACAAAGGCCGCGAGGCCGGCGGCTGGGCCAAGGAGCAGCACGGCAAGGCTCAGGAAGGCGTCGGCGAGGTCAAAGACTCGCTCGACGGAAAGAACGACGGCCGCTAACTATTCACAGAACAGCGGCCGCTAACGGCTCCTGACGGTACTGGGGTGACGGGGGGCGCTACGGCGCCCCCCGTAGCTCGCACGACCAGCTTTCGTCGCCGGCTGGTCCGACACCACGCGGATCCGCTCGGGCACCTCCTCGGAATGCTCTCCGGCGCCCGGCCACGATTTCAGGACGGCGTGTTCCTCTACGTGTCGGATCGTGGGCTCTCACGCTGGGTGTTGTCGCGCCGCGGCTACGCCGCGATCACTCTCGGGCACGTGGTCGTCGCCGGGCGTACGCCCGGCCCCGAGCTCTTGCGTCACGAAGGGCATCACGTCCACCAATACGAGCGCCTCGGACTGGCGTTCCTGCCGCTGTACCTGCTGCTGTACCGGCGGCACGGGTACGCGCGCCACCCGCTCGAGCTCCACGCGGCCGAGAGGCTCCCGCTCTTCGCCGGAGCGGACGCGCAGAGCGCGCAGCCTCACCGTTGAGTGGCTACCCTTGCCTTGGTGGCGGACCGGTACGACATCGCGATCCTCGGCGGCGGTCCCGGTGGCTACGTCGCGGCGCTGTACGCCGGCCTGAAGGGCGCGAAGGTCGCGCTCGTCGAACGCGACCGGGTGGGAGGGACCTGCGTGACCGTCGGGTGCATTCCATCCAAGGCGTTGCTCGACTCGAGCCATGCCTTCTGGCTGGCGACGCACGGCGAGGATCACGGCATCAGCGTCGAGCGCGCGCGCTTCGACATGGCCAGGGCCGTCGCTCGCAAGGATCGGGTCGTGGCCCAGCTCGTGAGCGGCGTCGAAAGCCTGCTGAAGACCCGCAACGTCGACCTCATTACCGCGGACGGCACCCTGGCGTCACCGACGGAGCTGAGGCTCAAGTCGAAGGATGGTGAGCGGGGGATCACGGCGAAGAGCGTCATCGTCGCGACGGGTTCCAAGGTCGGCATGCCGCCGGTGAAGGGTCTCGCCGAGTCAAAGCCCCTCGACAACGTCGGCGCGCTCGCGCTGAAAGTGGTCCCCAAGCGCCTGATCGTCATCGGTGGTGGCGTCATCGGCCTCGAGCTCGGGACCTTCTTCGCCGAGGTCGGCGCCAAGGTGACCGTCCTCGAGATGCTGCCGCAGGCGCTGGCCTTCGCCGATCCCGAGCTGGCGCGCGCGCTCGTGAAGTCGCTCGAGTCCAAGGGTCTGACCATCCTGACGGGCGCGAGGGCCACCGACGTACAGCGGGTGGGGAAGACGGTCGCGGTCACCGCGGACATCGACGGGACGAGCCAGACCTTCGAAGCCGAGGAGGTCCTCCTCGGCGCGGGCCGCATCGCGAATCTCTCAGGCGTCGAGCAGGCGGGGTTCGCGTCGACGACGCTCGGCATCACGGTCGATGAGCGCATGCGCACGAGCGTGAAGGGCGTCTGGGCGATCGGCGACTGCATCGGCGACGAGCGGTCGCCCAAGCTCGCGCATGTGGCATCCACCCAGGGCGAGGTCGCAGTCGATACGATCCTCGGCGAGGACGCCATGATGCGGTACGACGTCGTACCGAACGTCGTGTACACCCACCCGGAGCTCGCGCAGGTCGGATTGACCGAAGCGCAAGCGAAGGCGCGGCACCAGGACGTCAAGGTGGCACGCTTCAACTTCCGCGGCTCCGGGCGCGCGCTGGCGCTTGGCGACGCGGAGGGCCTCGTGAAGCTCGTGACCGCCGGCAGTGACCAGCGCATCGTCGGCGTCGGCATCCTCGGGCCGCAGGCGAGCGAGGTGATCGCGACGGCCGCCCTCGCCATGCGCGTGGAGGCGACCGTCTACGACGTCGTCCACACCATCACGGCGCATCCGACGCTCGCCGAAGCATTCCGCGAGGCGGCCCTCTCTGCGGCGGGGACACCGATCCACTCGGTGAGGTAGGGGGCCGGGGCGCGGCGGGCCGTGAGGGAATCGAACCCTCGCAATGCCCGCTTAGAAGGCGGGTGCTCTATCCGCTGAGCTAACGGCCCGTGCGCATGAGTCTACGGAACGCGAGTGCCGCCCTCGCGAAGCTCGCGTGCGGATCACGGGGAACGCTGTGGACGCCGTCGCGCCTCTGCAGTACCCCGCCTCCTGATACCGTCAATGCGGACGGGAGCGGACGACGATGAGCATCGTGATACTCGGGGCATTCCTCTTGGTCCTGGCGGTCGCCGGGCTGCTCTTCGCGCTGGCCGTGATCCGGAACGCAAATCGGCCGCGGCCAGCGCTGCCGCTGAACTGCGGCGATTGCGCGTTCATGATCCCGAAGGCGAAGGTGTACCGCCGTGAGACGATCGAAGACGACGACGGGCTCATCCACTACCTCTGCCAGCAGCGCTGGATCGAAGTGACGCCGGTCTCGCCGCGCTGCGCGCTCGGAAAGAGCAAGACGCGGACGACGCAGCAGCCTGCCTAGACTCGCAATGGTGAGCTTCGCGGCCGAAACGGGGTGATCCCGGCGCGGCGACGGGTCCTCCTCGGCGGGCTCGGATTCCTCTCGTTCGGCGCCGTGTACGCGAACGTGGTGATGGCACCGGTCCTGACGCAGGTCGCGACGGAGTTCGGCACGAGCACCGGCACCGCCGGCCTCGTGGTCGCGGCCTATGGAGTGCCCGGCATCGCGACTTCGCTCATTGCGGGACCGTACTCCGACCGGATCGGGCGCAAGCCGTTCCTCGTCGGCGGCTCGCTCGTGATGGCCGCCTGCACCGCGCTCGCCGCGATCATGCCGACGTTCGAGCTGCTGCTGCTCATGCGGGCGGTCGCGGGGATCGGCGCGTCGGTGCTCTTTCCGAACATCAACGCGACGATCGCCGACAACTTCGACTACCTCGAGCGCGGTCGCGCGATCTCGACCGTCGTTGGGCTCAACACTCTTGCATCGATCGTCGGCATCCCGCTCGCGGGCATCGTCGCGGAGCTCACCTCGTGGCGACTGTCGCTCCTCATCGTGGCGGCCATCTCGCTCGCGGCCGCCCTGACGGTGTGGCGTGTCATCCCGCGATCACACCCGGTCGACGAGGCGCGAAGAGCGCGTGCCCTGTTCGCGACCATCGCCGCGAAGCGATCCGCGATCGCCGCGATCGCGTCGAGCCTGATGGGCGCTCTCTTCTGGTTTACCTGGGTCACGTATTCGGTCGTGTACTTCGAGCAGGTCCACGGCCTGTCGCCAAGCGTCGCCGCGACCGTGGCGCTCACGCTTGGCCTCGGCGTGCTCGTCGGCAGCCAGATCGGTGGCCGCCTCGGAGATCGCGTCGGGCACCGACAGATCGTGTGGTCGAGCATCGCCATCTCCTCGGTACTGCTCCTGGCGCTCACGAACCTCGCGCTCCCGCTCATCGCCGCGGCCGTGCTGAACTTCGTCCTCTCCGCCGTCATCGGCGCACGTTTCACCACGAACAACGCCCTCATGAGCGAGCAGGTCCCTGAGGCCCGCGGGACGATGCTCGCGCTCACCTCCTCCGTGGTGAGCGCCGCGATGGTGGCGGGCGCGGTGATCGGTGGGCTGCTCATCGACGGACCGGGGTTCGCTGCGCTCGGACTGGCCTGCGCGATCGTCGGGTTGCTCTCGACCGCAATCGTCCTCCTCTTCGTCACGGAGGAGCCCATCGATCTGGAGACCCAGGTCGCCTGACAGGCGAGCAGCGCCGCCGCCGCCGCAGGTGTGTTACAGGTTCGTTGGGTGCCCCTCTGCTGCCCAAGGGCCGCGCGGCATCACATCTGCGAGGTACCCCGCCACAACCTGATTCAGAACGGCTTGCCCGACGAGGACTCAGGTTCCAACGTGACCGGAGCAGCCGCACGAAGCGCGGTCCGGGGTTGGTAAGGAGGCGCACGATGGCGAAGAAGGAAGGCAGCGCGATGACGGTTGCCGAGGCCGGGCGGATCGGCGGACGCCTCGTGAGCGAGAAGTACGGGTCCGCCTTCTACGAGAAGATCGGCAAGAAGGGCGGCTCGAGCACGGCCGAGAAGTACGGCCCGGAGTTCTTCGGCAAGATCGGGCGCAAAGGCGGGAAGGCCGTGACCGAAAAGTACGGCTCCGGCCACTTTGAGCGGATCGGGCGCAAGGGCGGACAGAAGGTCGCCGAGCTGATCGAGCGCGCAAAGTCGCTCGATTCCACCGAGCGAGCGGGCTAGAGGCGCATCGCGCGAGCCCGTCAGCGGCTCGACCCGCTCGGCGCGGTCTCTCACTCCGTGTTACGGCGCAGCCGCCACAGCACGAGGACGTACGCGAGCACCGCCCACGCGACGATGACCGCGAAGGCCAGCGGCACATCGCCGAACACGCTCTTCCCCGTGATCGCGTTCGCGGCGACGCGCGTTGCCTGCGTGGTAGGAGTTGCGAGGAGCGCGACCTCGCCGAGATCGGGGAGTCCGGATCCAAGCAGGAACGGCGGCATGATCACCGGCACGAGGAAGAAGCCGGACCAGGTGTAGGCCTGCCCCGCGGTCTTGAAGGCCCCACCGAGCAGAAGCCCGAACCCGACCATCCCCACCGTGAGCACGGCGACCGCCGCGAGGAACAGCGGCACATCAGCGATGGAAAGTCGAGTCGCCGCGAGGAGGAGTCCGAGCGACGCGAACGTATAGGCGATCCCCACCAACGCCTTCGCGGCGACCACCTCCGCGGTCGATGCGACGAGCGTCAGCGCTTCCATCGTCCGGCGCTCGACCTCCTCGGCGAGGATGATCGGTACGACGATGAGGGCGACGAACCCGATGATCATGATCGCGGCGGCGAGGGTGAAGTAGCGGCGCGGCCCGAGCTCCGCAATGAGCGGGGGCTGCTGTTCGGTCCCGACCCGTTCCACCGCCGTCGTTGCCGGCGGGCGCTGGCCCGCCATGGAGCGCAGCACGCCGTCGAGCGCCAGGGCAACAGTCCCTCCCAGTGACCCCTCCTCGCGCGTCACGATCGTGAGCTCGGGCGCGCGTCCCGCGGCGACGGCCTGGTCGAATCCCGCAGGAACGACGAGGCCGAGATGCGCGTCGCGGCGAACCCGCTCGCGCACCTCGTTCGCCGACGCGACCTCCTCGAGCGTGAGCTCGAACGTGGCGGGGAGGGCGCGCTGCAGCGTCGCTGGCAGCACGGTGGCGTCCGCGGCGCTGTAGGCCAGCGTGAGCCGCCTCGTGTCATCGTCCGGGAAGGCGACGTTGTAGAAGACGCCGATCAGTACCGGGAGCAGCACTGACACGAGGACGCGCGAATCCCGGATCGCGTCGACGAAGTCCTTCATGAAGACGGCGGCGACTATCCGCGGACGCATCACAGCGGCCTCCCCGCCAGCGCGACGAACACGTCCTCGAGAGTGCCCTCCGCCGAGTGGATGGAGAGGACGCGCCCATCGCGCATCCACTCTTCGATCCGCGACGCATCGACTCGGTCGTCGAGCCGCACCGTGTGCTCGGTGCGGTCGCTCAGGAGCACGCGGGCGGCGCGCTCGCCGTACCGGAGCTTGAGCTCGCGGGGTGCGTCGAGCGCGACGATCCTCCCCTGACTCAAGAATGCGACGCGGTCGCAGAGCGCGTCCGCTTCCTCCATGTAGTGCGTCGTGAGGAAGACGGTCACCCCACCGCGCGACAGCTCGCGGACGAGATCCCGCAGCTCCCGGGCGGACGTCGGGTCGAGACCACGGGTCGGCTCGTCGAGGAAGAGCACGCGAGGGGAGTTCACCAGCGCACGGGCGAGGAGCAGCCGCTGCTTCATGCCGTTCGAGTACGTCCTGACCTTCCGCTTCGCGGCGGGCGCGAGACCGACGCGGTCCAGGAGCTCATCGGCGCGGGCCTCGCGCGCCGCGTAGAGGCGCGCGAAAAAGCGGAGGTTGTCCCGACCTGAGAGCCGGTCGTAGAGGTTCTGCTCCTCGAACACGACGTTGATGAGGGGACGCACGCGCGACCGCGCCGTCGCGACGTCGTGGCCGGCCACGCTCGCACGCCCCGACGTCGGAAGGGCGCGGCCCGTGAGCACGCGGATGGTCGTCGTCTTGCCGGCGCCGTTGTGGCCGAGTAGGCCGAAGACCTCGCCCTCGGCGACAGTCAGGGTGATCCCATCGACCGCGCGCACGTCCTTGTAGTGCTTGCGGAGATCCTCGACCGCGATCATCGGCAGCGACCCCAAGACGCGTCGCTGACCATCGCGCCGCGCGGCCCGTCACGCTTGTGCGCCTTGATGAGGCACGATACAACGCGCGACGATCCAGCATCAAGCTCGGCGGTTAGTGCGGCGCATACTGCCGCCGATGACGCGGCGGGTCGGCACGAAGGTAGTGCGCGGCGGGCGCTCGCTGCCTCCGGGCGCGGGGACTCCCGTCGTGCCGCCGCTCGTCCAGAGCGTCGCTTTCGACTACGCGTCGCTCGCCGAGCAGGACGCGGTCTTCGCGGGCGAGCAGCATGGATACGTCTACGGCCGCTACGGGACGCCCACGACAGCGGCACTCGAGGTGCTCCTCGCGGAGCTCGACGAGCTCCCGCGGGCGACGTGCTTCGCGAGCGGGATGGCGGCCGTGCACGCGCTGCTCACCGCACATCGCGGACCCTTGGTGATCCAGGAGGACTGCTACGGCGGTACGCGCGCGCTCGCGGAACGGCTGCGAGCGGAGGACGGTCGCGACGTCCGCTTTGTCGATGCGACGGATGCCTCGGCGGTCGCGGGGGCCGTGACCGGGGGCTCGCTCGTGCTCGTCGAGGCCATCTCGAACCCGCTGCTGCGCGTCGTCGATGTCGCCGCCATCGCGGCCGCGGCCCGCACGTCCGGCGCGACGGTCGCCGTCGATGCGACCTTCGCGACGCCTGTCCTGCTCCGTCCCGCGTCGCGCGGCGCTGACATCGTCGTGCACTCGCTCACGAAGTACCTGAACGGCCACGGCGATGTCATGGGCGGCGCCGTCTCCGGCAGCCAGGAGCTGGGCCTGCAGCTGGCCGACCGGGTCCAGCTCGACGGCGCGTACCTCCCCCCGCACGAGGCCTGGCTCTGCGTCCGCGGGCTGCGTACCCTGGAGCTGCGCGTGCGCCGGCAGTGCGAGAGCGCGCTGCTCATCGCGCGGCACCTCGCGTCGCACCCGAAGGTCGGGTCAGTCCGCTACCCGGGGCTTCTCGATCACCCTCAGCACGAGCTGGCGACGCGCCAGCTCGACGGCCTGTATGGCGGGGTGGTCGGCGTCACCCTGAGCCGCGACGAGCGCGCCGCGGCGATCCGCTTCCTCGACGCGCTCGAGCTCGCGGCATCGGCCACGACCATCGGTGATCTCTTTACCGAAGTGCTGTACCCGCCGGTGTCGTCGCACCGCCGCCTCGATCCCGCGGAGCGTGCTCGCTTGGGCATGACCGAGGGCTTCGTGCGGATATCCGTCGGTATCGAGGATCCCGCCGATATCATCGCCGACCTCGACGCCGCGCTGGAGAGGGTCTAGCTCGTTGAGCCGGCGAGCCCGCGACCACAGCGGTCCTACTGGGCGAGGCGCGTGGCCGCCGGCGAGACGCGCGGCCTGTGCGCGGCGATGTCGGGGGTTCCTTCCGCAGAGGGGCCCGACATCGGGAAGCACACAGGCCCGCGTTTCGCCGGCGCAGACCTCAGTGGTTGAGGCGAAGGTACTCGAGCACCTCGGCCATGACCCGGCAGTCGATCTCGTTGTAGCGGTCGATCTCGCGCATGAGCGCGACGCTCGTGAGCGCGCCGCCCGTCCGCCGCGCCTCGTCAGCCGCAAGCCACGCCCCCGTCATGGCGCCCGTCCCGTCGGCCAGGCCCTCGCCCCAGTCCGTCTCGATGTGCCCGAGTGCGTGCAGCGCCCGCGCGACGGCCTTCAGGCCGAAGCCCATGGCGCCGCGGATGACGACGGGCTCCGCGTGCACCACCTTCCGCAGGAGGTCGTACCAGCCGAGGCTGGGCCAGCCCTTCTCGCGGTGGCGCTCGCGCGCCGATGTGTAGGTCGCGTCCATGAACACGG
>JACDAF010000115.1 GCA_013695575.1 Chloroflexota bacterium
GGCTGCTGGCCGGGCTGCTGGCCGGGCTGCTGGCCGGGCTGCTGCGGTCCCTGGCCGGGCTGCTGCGGTCCCTGGCCCGGCTGGCCCTGGTCGTTCGACCGCAGCGCCGCCTGAAGGCGGTCGATGACCTCGATGTTGAATTTCGCATCGCGGTCGGTCGGGTCCGCGCGCAGCGCGTCCTTGAACGCATCGCGCGCCTCATCGAGCTTGCCCTGCCGGAACAGGGCGCTGCCGCGTCCGTAATGCGCATGAAGGCGCAGCGTGGTGTCTTCTGATCGGGCGCCGACGCCGTAGTCCGACAACGCGCGGGCGTGCTCCTGCAGGCGCTGGAGCGCGTTCCCCGCGTTGACGCTGAGCTGCGCGAGCTCGGGCTTCGCCTGCTGCAGGTCGCGATAGCGGGCGAGCGCGCCGCGAAAGTCCCCGCGTGCGTACAGCGTGTTCGCGGCCTGGTTCTGCTCCGCCATCGCGTCCGTGCAGGACAACGCGACGAGGGCCGCGAGCGTCAGCATCGCCGGCCGCCGCGACCACGGAAGGCGGCGGACGCGCGGGGCGCGGCTGTCGGGTCGCGCGCCCTTTGGCACCGGCATCGGTGCGCGATCGTCCATGAGCCACGCGAGCATCAGCAGGGCGAGCGCGATCGCGAGGGCGATCTGGTAGCGGTCGTCAGGCACCGACCCGCCGTCAGCGGATACCTCGGATGTGTCGAGTGCCCGCAGCTCGCGCACCAGCTCCGGCACCGAGCCGTCGGACGCGGTGTGCCGCCAGTAGCGACCGCCGGTCCCGTCGGCGACCGCCCGCAGCGTCACCTCGTTGAGGCGGCTGATCACCTGCTGGCCACCAGGGCCACGCAGCGACCCCGTCGGCCGTCCCTCCGTGTCGTACGTCGGGATCTGTCCCCCTTCCACCGTGCCGACGCCGAGCGCGAAGATCCTGATGTTGCGTCCGCTGTAGGGCGCGAGATCCGGGACATCCTCGGCCGGGTACTCGCCGTCGGAGATCACGACGACGGCCTTGTTCGCTGGGCTCTCACGGATGGCATCCGGGAAGCCGTCGAGAGCCGCGGCGAGCCCGGCCCGGAGGGAGGATCCGGCAGGCAGCCGGAAGCCGCGGGCGGAGTTGTCGAGCACGCGGCCAAGCAGCTCCGGATCGGTCGTCGCGGGGTAGCGCACGACGCCCTCGTTCGCGAACAGGGCGAGCGCGATCCGGCTCCCGGTCAGGCGCGCGCCCAGTGTCTGCACGGCGTCACGCGCGAGACCCAGGCGGTCGGTCGCCGCGACATCGCGCACCGCCATGCTCTGAGAGATGTCGACCGCGATCACGAGGTCGACGCCGAGATGCTTCACTTCCCGCTCCCGGACGTCCACATACGGTCCCGCCGCCGCCAGCGACGCGACGAGCAGGGCGAGGACGGCGAGGGCGCTCTTGACCCGGCCGCGTGCCGTGCTGCGCGCCACGAACGACGCACCCTGTCCGGCGAAGGCGACGAGAGCGCGCCGGCGGGCCAGGTCGCCGGCGACCAACAGCAGCAAGAGCACCGGCGCGGCGAGGAGCAGCACGAGGAGCTCCGGGCGCAGGAACCCCTGTTGTGCTGTCACGGGGCCCTCCGGAAGACCGTCGCGCCGGCCAGCATCTCCAGGATCAGGAGAACGGCGCCGGGCACCAGGAACAGGACGTAGATGTCGGAGTACTCGGTGCTTCGACGCACGCCGACCCGCGTCTTCTCCAGCTGCTCGATCTGCCGGTAGACCTCCGCCATCGCTGTCTCGTCGGTCACCCGGAAGTACTGGCCCCCGTTCATCTCGGCGATGCGTCGCATCAGCTGCTCGTCCACCGGCAGCGAGCCGCCGGGTCGCACGGCAGCGGAAGGCACCGCGCCGATCGTGTAGACCCGGATGCCGAGCAGCCGGGCAATGTTCGCGGCGTCGAGCGGCTGGATCTGGCCGCTGTTGTTCTCGCCGTCGGTGAGCAAGACGATGACCCGCGACGGGGCCTGGGATTCACGCAGCACGTTGACGGAGGCCGCGAGGCCGGTACCGATGGCGGTGCCATCGCGCAGGAGCTTTCCCTCCTGCAGTGGCGCCACGAGCTTCGTCGCGGCGCCGTAGTCGAGCGTGAGCGGGCTCAGCACCAGCGCCTCGCCGCTGAACACGACGACGCCGATGCGGTGGTCCTTCACGCCCGCAAGAAATTCGACGACGACCTTCTTCGTCACGTCCATCTTGCTGCGGCCGCCGAAGTCCGTGCCGCCCATCGACGACGACGTATCGATCGCCAGCACGATGTCGATGCCCTGCGTGACGGTCTCGATCGCCGCCTGGCCGACCTGCGGCCTCGCGAGCGCTAGGACGAGGAGCGTCGCCGCCAACACCCGCAGCGGGACGAGCAGCCACCGCAGTCGGACGCGCCAGCTCGCGCGCACGTTCGGTAGGAGCGACAACGATGAGAACAGCAACCCGCCCGGTCGCCCGCGCTCGCGCGCGACGGCGAGGATCGCGATCGCGAGCACGAGCGCCAGGAGCAGAAGCGGCTCCGGGTCGCGGAAGCGCCAACCGGCGATGGTCATGATTCCGCTCTGATCGCCGCGGCCGCGTACTCCTCGGAGGCCGCAGCGCGCTTCATCGCGGCGAGCGCGGAGCCGAGCGCGTTGCGCGCGTGTGCCGGATACGTGCGGCCGCTGTGAAATCGCACGACCTCGCCCTCGTTGAGGATCTCGAAGATCGTCGCCCGCTGCTGTGGATCGACGCCCGCCCGCTCCATCTCGAGCCGCAGCTCCCGCGGGGTGCGCTCGCTCGCCGGGAGCCGGTATTGCTCGGCGACGTAGCTGCGGAGGATGCCGGTCATCTGTTCGTAGTGGTCAGCGAAACGGCCCTTCTCGGGCAGACCGAGCGCGGCGACCTTCTCGAGCGCCGCGAGCGCGCGCTGGGCCGGCGTGAGGCCGCCGACCGCCGCCTCCTTGGGCCTTCGCAGGAAGAGCGCGGCGATGGCGACGGCCGCGAGAACCGCGACCGCACCGATGCCGGCAAAGACCCAGCGCACGAGCTCGCTCCCGAGCAGGCCGGGAAGCGCCAGCTGCGGCTTCAAGGGCTTGATATCCATCGCGTCCTCTTCCGGGAGGATGACGCTCTGCACACGAATCACGCGCGCGGCGGTTTCGGCCTTCCCAGACTCACCGCGCGGGCCCGTGAAGGTGACCGTGACCGGCGGGATCGTCTGCTCCCCCACGCGGTAGGCGCTCACGCGGTACCGGAACACGATCCGCGTCGCGCCGCCCGCGAGACGGGATTGCAGCGCGGGCTCCGTCTCGATCACCTCGAACTCACCAAGCGACCGCGCGACCCCGGGATCCGCGACCTGCCAGCCGCTCGCGAGCTCGACCGTCACGCTCAACAGCACTTGATCGCCGACGGTGATCGCGTCCCGGTCGATGCTGGACGCGGCACTGACTGGCCCCTCCGCGAGGACGGTGCCGCCGAGCGCGGCGAGTGCGAGCAGGACCGCCCCCACGGTGCTCGCCGTCGCCCTCACGCGCGCCTCGCACGCGCGCTGAAGAACGTCATGAGCGCGGGGACGTACGGCCGGTCCGTCGACAGATCGACCGCGTCGAGGTTCATGCGCCCGAACGAGCGGATGCGCTCGGCGCGCCGGAGCCGCGCTGCGGCCGCGTAGGCTTCGCGGACTGCGGCGGCGTCCGTGTCCACGTATACGAGCCGACCCGTCTCGGCGTCCTCGAGACCGATGACCCCGATGCGCGGGAGCGCGGACTCACGCGGGTCATTGAGCGTCACCGCGACGACGTCGTGCTTCTGTCCCAGCCGACGTAGGGGTGACTCGTATCCGGTGTCCAGGAAATCTGAGATGAGGAACACCACGCTGCGCTTCTTCGTGATGTTGGAGACGAACCGCGAGACCGCCGCGAGGTCGGTCTTCGCCCGGCGCGGTCTCTCGAAGAGCAGGTCGCGGATCACCCGTAGCAGGTGGTCGCGGCCGGTCCGCGGGGGCACGTACCGTTGGACCCTGTCCGAGAAGAGCACCAGGGAGAGGCGGTCGTTGTTCCGGATGGCGGCGAAGGCGAGCAACGCTGCCACATCGATCGCCAGATCGCGTTTGCTCTGGGCGGCGGTCCCGAACCATGACGAGGCCGACGTGTCGACGAGCACGAACACGTTGAGCTCGCGCTCCTCGCGGAACTTCTTGATGTACGGCGTGCTCATGCGCGCCGTCACGTTCCAGTCGATGCTGCGGATGTCGTCGCCGGGCTCGTACTCCCGGACCTCCTCGAAGTCGAGGCCCCAGCCGCGGAAGACGCTGCGGTAGCTGCCGAGGAGGAGCTCGTCGGCGAGCACGCGCGCCTTGATCTCGACCTGCCTGATCTTCCGCAGGACCTCGGCGCTGACGGCCGTCTCGTGGGAGGGCGCGGCCATCTACGACACCACTTCGCTCGAACGCCTAGGGGACGGGAACCCGGTCGAGGACGGTCCGGATCACGGACTCCGCTGTCACGGACTCAGCCTCGGCCTCGTACGTGACGATGAGGCGGTGCCGCATGACGTCGAGCGCGATCGCCTTCACATCGTCCGGAAGCACATAGTCACGTCCCTCGAGGAAGGCGTGCGCACGCGCCGCGAGGGCGATGAAGATCGTCGCGCGCGGGGAGGCGCCGTACGCGATCCAGGGCCTGATCTCGGCGAGCTTGAACTCGTCGGGTTCGCGCGTGGCGAACACGATGCGCACCACATAGTCCTTCACGCGGTCGTCCATGTGCACCTGTCGGACCGCGGCGCGGCCAGCGAGGATCGCCGCGGGCGTCGTGACCTTGTGCGCGACGGGAACGGTGAGCGCGGTCTGCCGATCCATGATCGCGCGCTCGTCCTGCTGCGTCGGGTACCCGATGACGACCTTCATCATGAAGCGGTCGACCTGGGCCTCGGGCAGGCGGTAGGTGCCCTCGTGCTCGATCGGATTCTGCGTGGCGAGGACGGTGAAGAGCTCCGAAAGCGGATGGGTCGTCCCGCCGATCGAGACCTGCCTCTCCTGCATCGCCTCCAGCAGCGCGCTCTGGACCTTCGGGGGCGCCCGGTTGATCTCGTCGGCGAGCAGGATGTCCGTGAAGATCGGCCCCTGTCGCGCACGGAAGGTCTGGTCGGCGGGGTTGTAGATCATCGTGCCGTTCAGGTCGGCAGGGAGCAGGTCGGGCGTAAATTGGATACGCCGGAACCCCGCGTCGATGGTGTCCGAGAGCGTCTTGACGGCGAGCGTCTTCGCGAGGCCGGGCACGCCTTCGATGAGGAGATGTCCGTTGCAGAGGAGCCCAAGCATCAGCCGGTTGATGAGGTACTCCTGACCCACGATGACCTTGCGAACTTCGTTCATCACGGGCGCGACGAAGTCCCCGCGGCGCACGACGGCATCGCCGGCGGTCGCGGGATTCGAGGAGCGGAAGCCGGTCGCCATGTGGACAGGGTACCCGCCGGATCTCCCCGCAGTTCGAGCGTCCGGGACACGCCACTAACGGGCGGAGGCGCCCTCCGGCGCGGACGTGTCGGTGGCCGCGGCGGTAGCGGGCATCGCGATGGTAAAGGTGCTTCCCCGCCCGGACCCCGCGCTTTCGGCCCAGATCCGTCCGCCGTGCGCCGTGACGATCTCACGCGAGACCGCGAGCCCGATGCCGGCGCCTGGTACCGACTGCGACCCGGCTGCGCGGGTGTACCGCTCGAAGATCCGGTCGAGGTCCTCTGCCGCGATACCGTCGCCGCGGTCGGTGACGATAACGACGACGTCACCGGCGCGATGCTCGATACGCACGTCGATCGGCTCCTCGGCCCGCGAGAATTTCGCAGCGTTCCCGAGGACGTTGTCGAGCACCTGTGCGAAGCGGACAGGGTCGACCCGAGCCGTGAGCGGACCCACCGCGGGTTCCGCGGCGACGCGGACCTGGGTGTCCGGGAGCGAGACGCGAAGGCGAGCCGCGGCGTCAGCGGCCTCACGCGCCAGGTCGACGGTCTCCAGCGCGAGCGGCCGCGGCGGCGAGCCGCCGGGCATGTGAAGGAGATCCTCGATCAGCGCATCAAGCTGGACCACCTGCCGCTGCACCGCGCTCAGGTGACGCGCCATGAGCTGGCCGTACGCACGCACCGACGCCAGCGGGTTCCGCAGCTCGTGCACCGCGGAGGCGACCGCGTCGTCACGGTCCCGAAGGTGTCCGGCGAGCTCATCGTTGCTGGCCCGGAGCCGGGATGCGGTCATCGCGAGCGCGTCTCCCTGCACGATCCTCCCGCCGACGGATCCAGCGACCTCACCGAGCACCGCGAGGCTGGCGACGTCGTGCTCCGTGACGTCGCGCTGCGTGCCGGTGGCGACGAGGGCGACGCCGCGTCCGACCGACACGACCGCGGCAGTCTCGACCGCTGCGCCGGACGAGAT
>JACDAF010000125.1 GCA_013695575.1 Chloroflexota bacterium
CACGCGAAGGACCCGAGGAGCTCGTCTCGCTCGCCGACTCCTTCAATCAGATGGCCGCGGCGATCGAAGAGCAGGAGCGCCTTCGCCGCGAGTTCATCGCGAACGCGGCGCACGAGCTCCGCACGCCACTCACGAATCTACAGGGCTACCTCGAGGCACTGCGCGACGGCGTCGTGCCGCCGGCACGCGAGACGTTCGTCTCGCTGCACGAGGAGGTCGAGCGGCTCGTGCGGCTCGCGCGGTCGCTCGACGCGCTCGCGGAGGGCGACCCGGCCTCGGGGACGCCGGTGCTCGTCGAGTGCGACCTGGTGTCGATGATCGGCGGTGCCGTCGAGCTCGCGGCGCCGGCGTTCGAGCGGCGCGGGATCTCGCTCCAGGTCCAGCTCCCGGGCTCGCTGCGCGTCCGCGCGGACAGCGACCACCTCACCCAGGTGCTCTCGAACCTCCTGCAGAACGCCGTCCGCTACACGCCGGAGGGCGGACGCGCGACGATCGCGGCGGCGCAGCGACCGGGCGACGTCCTCGTGAGCGTGACGAACTCCGGTGACGGGATCCCGGCGGCGGACCTCCCGCACGTGTTCGAGCGCTTCTACCGCGTCGAGAAGTCCCGCGACCGCGCGCGGGGGGGTGCGGGCATCGGCCTCGCGATCGTGAAGCGGCTCGTCGAGCTCGGCGGGGGCCGCGTCGGCGCGGAGTCGCGCGACGGGCTCACGCACTTCTGGTTCAGCCTGCCCGCCGCGTGAGGATCCTCGTCACCGGCGGCGCGGGATTCATCGGCTCGCACGTCGTCGACGCGCTCGTCGCGCGCGGGCACGACGTCGTCGTGCTCGACAGCCTCGCTCCCGCAGTTCATCCGTCGCGGCCGGACTACCTGAACGAGGGCGCGGCCTATGTCGAAGCGGATCTGCGCGACGACGACGCGCTCGCGCAGGCCTTGCGCGGGGCGGAGGCCGTGAGCCACCAGGCGGCGATGGTCGGCGTGACCGCAGGCTTCGCCGACGCGCCGCACTACGCGGTCGTGAACGGCGTCGGCACCGCGCTGCTCCTCCGCGCCGCGATGCGCGAGGGCGTCCGGCGGCTCGTACTTGCAAGCAGCATGGTCGTGTACGGGGAGGGCGCGTACGAGTGCCCGCGCGACGGCGCTCAGCGGCCGGAGCCGCGGCGCACCAGCGATCTCGAGGCCGGCCGGTTCGAGCCGCGCTGCGCACGCTGCGACTCGCCGCTCGCGCCCCAGGCTGTCCGCGAGGATGCGCCGCTCGACCCGCGGAGCGTCTACGCGGCGACGAAGGTCCATCAGGAGCACCTCGCCGGTATCGCGATGCGGGAGGGCGGGCCGGCGGTGACCGCGCTCCGCTACCACAACGTGTATGGGCCCCGGATGCCGCGCGACACCCCGTACGCGGGCGTCGCAAGCATCTGGCGAAGTCAGATCGCGGCAGGAGGCGCCGCCCGGGTGTTCGAGGACGGTGCGCAGCTGCGTGACTTCGTGCACGTGTCCGACGTCGCTCGCGCCAACGTGATGGCGCTCGAGCTCGATCCGGCGCCGCCCGGTGCTTTCAATGTCGGGAGCGGCACCCCACGTCCGATCCTGGAGCTCGCCGCCACGCTCTCGCGCGCGCTCGGTGCGAGGCCACCCGTCGTGACGGCGGAGCACCGCGCATCCGACGTCCGGCACGTCTTCGCCTCGTCCGAAAAGGCGGCGCGCGAGCTCGGCTTCCGCGCGGACGTGAGCTTCGAGGATGGCGTGCGCGAGCTCGCAGCGGCTCCACAGCGCGAGTCTGTGCGCAGCGCATGAAGCCTGGCCGGAGGGTCGTCGTGATCCTCACGAAATGGCCAAGGCCTGGGCAGGGGAAGCGCCGGCTCGGACGGGACATCGGCTTCGCCCGCGCGGCGCTGCTCGCGCGCGCGTTCCTCGCAGACACGCTGACGCTCGTTGCGCGGAGCACACCGGATCAACTCGTCATCGCGTACGCGCCGCGGCGCTCGCAAGGACGATTCGCCGACGCGGCGCCGGGTGCGGTCCTGGTCCCGCAGCCGCGCGGAGCCTTCGGGGCACGGCTCGAGCAGGCTCTTGCCGCGGGGCTGGCCCTGGGGGACCGCGTCGTGCTCATCGGCTCGGACTCCCCCACCATTTCGCCACTCACGGTGCGCGCTGCCTTCGCGCGCCTCGACCAGGCGGACTGCGTCATCGGACCGTCGGAGGACGGTGGCTACTACCTCATCGGGTGCCGACGACCGCTGCCGGAGACGCTGTTCGGCGCGATCCCGTGGAGCACCCCGGCGGTCCTGGCCACGACGCTCGCCCGAGCACGGGACGCACGGCTGCGGGTGGCCCGCCTCCGACGCAGCTATGACGTCGACGATGCGACCGGGTTGCAACGTCTGCTCGGTGACCGCACGGGTCTGAGCCGTTCGGCCGCGACACGGAGCGCGCTCCAGAGCTTCGGCTGGACCGCGTGAGCGCGCTTGGCTGCACGACCGTCATCGTTCCGGCGCGCGACGAGGCAGCCGCGATCGGGAACGTCGTCGCGGGACTCTTCCGGTCGGGAGCCGCGCGGGTCGTGGTGGTCGACAACGCGAGCCGCGACGCGACGCGCGCGGTCGCGCGGGCCGCCGGAGCCGAGGTCGTGGATGCCAGCCGCCGTGGCTATGGCTGGGCCTGCCTGGCCGGCACGCGCGCGGCGCACGGCAGCGAGCTGGTCGGCTACATCGATGGGGACGGCAGCTTCCGCGCGCGCGAGCTCGCGCGTCTCGCGGAGCTCGTCTCAGGCGGGCAGGCCGATCTCGCGATAGGCGTCCGCGGCAGGACTGCGATCATGCCGGCGCACCAGCGCGTCGGGAATGCCGCGACCTGCGCAGCGCTGCGCGCGCTGTACGGGGTGACGGTCTCCGATGTCGCGCCGCTCCGCGTGATCCGGGCCGACCTCCTGCGTGAGCTCGACATGCAGGGCACCCGGTACGCGTGGCTCATCGAGATGCTCGCCAAGTCCGCCCGCCGCGGCGCCCGTATCGCGGCGCGCGAGGTCGACTACGGCCCGCGCCAAGGAGGCACGAGCAAGGTCTCGGGCTCGGCGCGGGGGAGTCTTTTGGCCGGGCTCGACTTTTTCCGCGCTCTCGCGACCTACCGGACGTGGTGACCGCGCACTGGATCTTCGCCGGCCTGCTCGTCGTCCATATCGTCGCCGGTTTCTGGACGACTGATCGTGCGAACGCGACCGGGGACGAGACGTACTACTTCATGGCGGCAGATTCCTTGCTGCGCGGCGAGGGTCTCGAGCTCACCGCCCGGTGGCGTGAGCTCGCAGGCGCCTCCTACGACCCGGGCCCACCCGTGACCGCGGCCGACTTCGTCCGGCAGACCGCGCCCTCCCTCACGCGCGCCGGCCGTTACCCGCTGCACGATCCGGGACTCTCGCTGCTCATCGCCGTTCCGTTCGCCGCGGGCGGGCGCGCGCTGGTCGTGGTGGTCAGCGCCCTCGCGATGGCGGCCGCACTCGCAGTGGCCTATCGCGCTGCGGTCGGATACGGCATCGGACAGCGGCCAGCTGTTGTGGCAACGGTGCTCACAGGGCTCGCGGCGCCCGCGATCACCTACTCGGGACAGACCTTTCCCGACGCGATCGCGCCATTGCCGATCGCGCTCGCGCTCGGCGCGGCCTTCGGAGTCGTCCCCATCCGGCCGATCGGGCTCGCGCTCGCCGCACTACCGCTGCTCCACTTGCGGTATTGGCCGCTGGCACTCGGACTTCTCGGCCTCATCGTCCTGACACGGCGCCCGCGCCGCCGTGCCTTCCTGGCGCTCCTGGCGCCGCTGGCCGTCGCAGCGGGCGCGCTTGCGATCGTTGGGCTCGCGATCTACGGCGTGCCGCTGCCGCATGCGAGCTTCGTCAGCTTCTTCCTCGCCGGTGAACAGGTCGGTGCCTACACGCGCGCGAGCGGTGCGGGCCTGATCGGGCTCTTCGCGGACCGGACCTTCGGCCTGCTGCCCGCGGCCCCTGTGTTCGCGCTCGCTTTCGTCGGCGCGGGGATCGCCGCGCGCGACGACCGCTCGCGCGCGCTCTTGGCCGCGACCCTCCCGTACGTGGCCGTTGTCGCGTTGCTTGACTGGACCGGCGCCTACTCGCCGCAGGCGCGCTACCTCGCCCCGCTCGTCCCGGTGCTGGCGGTCCTGCTCGCCACGGCCCTCGGCCACCGTGCGGTGCGTATCGCCGCCGTCCCGCTTGTGCTGCTCACGCTTACGCAATCCGCCATCTATGTCGTCGCACCCGAGCTGCGGTACGGGCGGTCGGGCTTCGAGCCGCTGGCGGATCTCGCGTGGGCGCCGCTCGGCATCCGACCGAGCGCTCTCTTTCCGCTGATCACGCAGAGCGGATCCTGGCCGGCCGCGACGGCGTGGGCTGGACTTCTGGCGGGGCTGGTCGCGCTCGGCTCCTTTCACTTTGGCGCAGTCCGTCATGACAGCGTCATGGGCGACCGCGAAGGTGGCGGGGTATGGGGC
>JACDAF010000139.1 GCA_013695575.1 Chloroflexota bacterium
GCTGGTGGCTCAACGGGCGCGCCGAGGCGGCCCGGACGATCCTGCGATGGATGCACGGCCGTGAGAAGCACCGAGATCCGGCCGTCGCTTCACCTCACGCGGTCGCAGATCCTCGCATTCCGAAGAAGCGTGCAGGCTCTCGACGAGCGTCTGCCCCGCGGCGCGAGGTCCCTTCGACATGCCGCGTGGGCCGGTCTGCAGGACAGCATGCCCCGCGCGGCCCTCCTGTCGATCCATGCCCGCGTGCAGGGCACGACTTCCACCATCCTCGAGCACCCCTCGCTCGTCCAGGTCTGGGGTCCGCGGTTCAGCGCCTATGCCGTCGCGGCACGCGACGTCGCCCCGTTCACGTTGGGACGACTGCCGGATGATGAGCGCCGCCGCGGGCGCGCCGAGGACATCGCGGCGCGTCTCCACGCCTACCTCGACGGCCGGGAGCTGACCTACAGCGAGGCCGGCCGAGGGCTCGGCATCCATCCGAACTCGCTCAGATACGCCGCGCCCACGGGCAGGGTCCTCATCCGATGGGACGGTGCGCGCGCGTCCCGGGTGCGGACAGTGCCGGCCCCATCGGCCGACCCATCCGAGGCGCGTCTCGAGCTCGCGCATCGCTACCTGCACGTCTTCGGACCCATGACGGCCGATGCCTTCGCCAACTGGGCCGGGATCGTTCCGGCCGCCGGCCGCGCCGCCTTCGACGCGCTCGCCCCGCCCCTGACACCGGTCCGCACCCCGGTCGGCGACGGGTGGATTCTGGCCCGCGACGAGCCGGCGCTCCGGGCGCCCGCCGGACCAGCGACCCCGGTGCGGCTGCTGCCCAGCGGCGACACGTATGTTCTGCTCCAGGGGGCCGATCGCCAGCTGCTGGTTCCGGAGGCGGATCGCCGCCGGCTGCTGTGGACGCCACGCGTCTGGCCGGGTGCGGTGCTGGTGGCGGGGGAGATCATCGGCACCTGGCGGCGGGCGGACGCCGTGGTGACCATCGAGCCTTGGCGGCGCCCGTCTCGCGCCGAGCGCGAGGTCGTCGAGGCGGAGGCCGCCTCGTTGCCGCTACCGGGCCTGAATGGGCCGATCGTCGTGCGCTGGGCCGACGGGTAGTCAGGTGGGAAGCGTTACCGAACGACGCGGTACCCGAGATGCGCCACGCCGCCGTCTTCGCTGACCCCGGTCTGCTTCAGCTCGATGCGCTGCGGGAGCGTATCGAACATCCGACGACCTCCGCCGAGCAGGACATTGACGGTTGCCGAACACCCGCTCCATCATCGTCTGCGTCGGCAGACCCGATCCAATGGGCCCGTCTGCAACCTGAGTGCGGGAATGCGCGTCCCCGACACGCCGCCGCGAGCACACTGGTGGGCGCATGGACCGACTCGAGCATCTCCATCGCCGCATCCGGGCCTGCACGCGCTGCGCGGACGCCGGGTACATCCCGTTCGCGCGGCCGGTCGTTGCCGGGTCCTCGCTCGACCGCATCGCCATCGTCGGTCAGGCCCCGGGCGCGATCGAGCTAACGACCGGGCTGCCGTTCTCAGGACGCTCCGGAGCCATCCTTCGCCGTTGGCTGGCGGAGGCGGGAATCGGCGATGACGAGCTTCCGTACCGTACGGCCATCACGAAGTGCTTTCCAGGCAAGGCGATCGGCGGGGTCGGCGACCGCCGCCCGTCGCCGGCGGAGGCGAAACTGTGCGCGCCGTGGCTGGAGGCCGAGCTTGAGCTGCTGCGGCCCCGGGTGCTCGTGCTCCTCGGCACGATGGCGATCGACCGCTTCTGGGGACGCGTCGCACTCGAGGACGCCGTCGGCCACCGACGACGAGAGCCAAGCCGCGTTCTTCTCCCCTTTCCGCATCCGAGCGGTGCGTCGAGGTGGCTCAACGACTCCGGGCACGCGCGCCTGCTCAGGCGGGCGATCGGACTGCTACGGCTCGAGGCCGCCGCTCTGCGCACCTATCCGCCGCGACCGCGCGGCCCGCGGACGTCAGGCTTGACAATGCAGTCTGCGCAGTCAGACTGCGGTGACGCAGGTGGCGCTTAGAAAGAGCGGCTCAGCAGCGACCGCAGGTGAGCAAGAGTTCCTCACCACGGACGAGGTCGCGCGTCGCCTGCGCGTGCACCCTACGACCATCTTGCGCCGACTCGGCGCGATGGAGGGGACCGCCCCCGGGCGGATCCCCGCGGTCCGGGTCGGTCGCGTCTGGCGTATCCCCAAGCGGGAGTTCGAGGAGTGGCTTGCTCGCTCGGCAACCGCCGGTACGGCGGTCGGTCGTCAGCGGCGGCTCTTCTGAACGTACGCGCCGGGCGACTCACGCAGGAAAGGAGGTGGAGCGACATGGCAGCGAAGAAGAAGGCAGCCAAGAAGAGCACGGCGAAGAAGAAGGGCAAGAAGAAGTAGCCCGCCGGTCGTGGAGCGCCGCGGGCGGGCGGCGCTTCCACCAGTACCTTTGGATCGGCCAATGTCGGAACGAGGGCGCAACGCCGTCCGTCGCGCGCCGTTGGCCCCTACGTGAAGCTGCTGATCCGTCTCGTTGCATGCCTTGCGGTCGTCGTGCCGGCGGTGATGTTCTCGCTCGCCCGCCCGGCCGCAGCAGACCCCGTGACGTCCTCGGAGCTTCTCGCACTGCACAATTCCATCCGCGCCGCGATCGGGGCGCCGACGATCACCGGGGACCCGCGTGTCGTCCTCGCGGCCCAGCGTCACGCGGACTACTCGTCACTGAATGGCACCGGTGGCCACTACGAGACGGCCGGGAGCGCCGGTTACAGCGGATACGGTCCACGTGACCGCGTCGCCGCGGCCGGGTGGAGCGCCCCGTTCGTGAGCGAGGTCGCGGCCAGCTACGGCGGCGCGCGCGAGACGCTCACTCAGCTATGGCACGCGC
>JACDAF010000165.1 GCA_013695575.1 Chloroflexota bacterium
ACCAGTTCGCGGGACCCGGGACGTTCGGCGGGAGCCGCACGCCCGTGGGGCGGATGACGTACACGAGCCCGCCGGATCCCTCGAGCCACACGCGCTCGAAGTCGGCGCGACCGTACGTCTTGCGCACGTCGGCGTTGGACATGACCGCGGGATCGTTCGAGATCACATCGCCGCTCGCGTCGAAGCCGCGGATCACCAGCAGGTGCCCGTTCGTGCTACCGAAGAGGAACCCCTCGAGCTTGCCGTTGATCGATGCGACGAGCGGAATGCCCGCCGCGATGAAGAGCTCCGCTTCAGCAAGTGAGCGGAGCCGCGTCACGAAGCCATCGATCTGGCCGCCCGGGGACGTGTTCGTGACCGGAGCCGCGAAGGTCGTGGCGTACGCCGTGTTGAACGGCCAGTTCCCGGCGCCGTTGTACTGCCAGTCGAAGACGTAGCGCGCTGCGTGGTCCACTTCGCCATCTATGTGCGGTGCGCCCGAGGCAGCGTCATGGCCAGGGAAGGCGGCGAGATCCGTCGCGCTCGGGCCGGCGCCCCAGTAGCGCAGCACCATCGCGGTCGAGGTCGGGCTGCACCACGCCTCGCCGCCGTTGTCGTACTCCGGGTAGTGACCGACGTGCGTTTCCTGGGAGCGCTGTGGCACCGCGAGATCGCGCGCGACGCCGGTGCTCATGCTCGGGATCTCGTACCGCGCCGTTGTCGATATCATCGCGGCGAGCCCGCGTACGGTGGGCGACGCGCTCGTCCCCGCTCTCCGGTACAGCGTGGCGCGGAGCCTGTACCCGTCGAGGGGTGCGGCCTTCTTGCCACGCACGAACGTGTCGACGGCGACGGACCCATCCGCATCGCCCTGGCCGGCGACCGAGGTCCGGCGGATGTCGCCGTCGCCGGACGCCCAGATGCCGAGCACGTACCACACCGTCTCGCGCGCCGAGCCGGCGGCCTGCATCTCGATCTTCACCCAGGTGCCGGCAGGCGTCGCAGCGTTCCACGAAGCAATGAGCTCGTCGAACGCGAATGGCGCCCCGACCCAGTCGCCGATCCAGCTGCCGCTCTCGTATGCGACGGCGACGGCGCTCTGATGCGGGTCCGGATAGGTGCCTGTGGTCAGTCCGGTCGCCGCTAGGACGAGCGCTCCCGTGGAGCTGTCGACGCCAGCCGTGCCGCCGCCGGATAGGGATGCCCGCACGAACGACACGTTCGGCGTGGTCGGGCCGGACTTCGCGGTCGCATCAGCTCCCAAGAGCACTCCACCAAGCACGACCGCGATCGCGCCGACCGTGACGGCTGCTGTGCGAACGATCCGCATATATCCCTCCAGCGCGGCTACAGAGGCGGTGGACGACTATCCGACCGCCCGCATGCGAAGCTCGGCGGCGAGGTCGAACGGCACCAGGGCCTCGATGTCGATCCCCTCCTCGCGGTAGTCGGCGCGGCGGAGCGAGCCTCGCTCGCGGATGCGCTGTAGGACCGCGCCGGCGGTGTGTGGGATCGTCAGCGCGACCGTCTTCCAGCCCACCGCCGCCTCCTCGGCGAGACGCGCGCGGAGGTCTTCGACGCCCTCGCCCGTGCGCGCCGATGTGAGCACCGCTCGGGGGAATTCGCCCGCGAGCGCCTCTCTGAGCGCGCTCCCCTCCGGCCCGCGAAGCCGGTCCGCCTGGTTGAGGACGAGGAGCCGCGGCCTCTCGGCGAGGCCAAGGGACGCGAGCGTCTCATCCACGACGGCGATGCGCTCGTGCAGGTTCGTGTGTGCGGCGTCCACGACGTTCACCAGGAGATCCGCATCGCTGATCTCCTCGAGCGTCGCCCTGAAGGCCGCGACGAGCGTCGGCGGGAGCTTGTTGACGAACCCCACCGTGTCGGAGAGAAGCACGACCGTGCCGTTGGGCAGGGTCGTCCGCCGCGTGGTCGGATCAAGCGTGGCGAAGGGCTGGTCGGCGACGAGCACCCCGGCGCCCGAGAGCGCGTTCATGAGCGTCGACTTCCCGGCGTTCGTGTAGCCGACGAGTGCCGCGAGGAAGAGCCCGTCGCGCTCGCGTGAGCGGCGCGTTGCGGCGCGCTGCTTCTCCAGCTCGACGAGCCGCGCCCTCAGGTCGACGAGCCGCCGTTCGATGACGCGGCGGTCGGTCTCGAGGAGCGACTCACCGGGACCACGCGTGCCGACGCCGCCTCCCAGTCGCGAGAGCCCCTGCCACTGGCCGCGCAAGCGAGGCAGCATGTACTGGAGCTGCGCGAGCTCCACCTGCACACGTCCTTCCTTGGTGCGGGCGTGCTTGGCGAAGATGTCGAGGATGACGGCGGACCGGTCGACGACCCTCACCCCACACTCCTTCTCGAGGCTCCGCTGCTGGCGGGGCGAGAGCTCGTCATCGCACACGAGAAGATCGGCACGCCCGCGGCGGACCTCCTCCGCGATCTCGTGGACTTTCCCCTTCCCCACCCAGAAGCTCGGGTC
>JACDAF010000173.1 GCA_013695575.1 Chloroflexota bacterium
GTGGTCGACGGCGAGATCAACGTCCGCGATGGACGGGTCTTCCTCCGTAAGCGCTGCCCGGAGCACGGCCCGTTCGAGGCGCTCGTCTATTCGGACGCGGATCTGTACATGTCGCAGCTCCGCTACAACAAGCCGGGCACGCTCCCGCTCCAGTTTCAGACCCAGGTGCGCGACGGCTGTCCCCTCGACTGCGGCATGTGCCCGGAGCACAAGCAGCACTCTTGCCTCGGCCTCATCGAGGTGAACAGCAATTGCAATCTCGATTGCCCGATCTGCTTCGCGGACTCCGGTCACCAGCCCGACGGCTTCGCCCTCACCGTCGAGCAGGTGGAGCTAATGCTCGACGCGTTCGTCGCGGCCGAGGGCGAGCCCGAGGTCGTGCAGTTCTCGGGCGGCGAGCCGACCATCCACCCCGACATCGTCCGGTTCATCGAGATGGCGAAGGAGCGCGGCATCAAGGCGGTGATGCTGAACACGAACGGGATCCGCATCGCCAGCGACGACGCATTCCTCGCCGAGCTCGCCCGCGTGCGGCCGCACATCTACCTGCAGTTCGACGGCCTGGAGGAGCGGACGCACCGCGCGATCCGCGGCCGCGACCTGCGCGACGTGAAGCGGCGCGCGCTCGATCGCTGCGCGGAGGCCGGCCTCTTGGTCACGCTCGTCGCCGCGGTCGAGAAGGGCGTGAACGAGCACGAGGTCGGCGAGATCGTGCGCTTCGGAGTGCGCCACCCCGCTGTCATGAGCGTCGCGTTCCAGCCGGTCACGCACTCCGGCCGGCACACGGCCTTCGACCCGCTCGAGCGGCTCAACAACGCGGACGTCCTGAAGCTGCTGGCGGCGCAGGTGCCCGAATGGTTCCGGGTCTCCGACTTCGTCCCGGTCCCCTGCTGCTTCCCGACCTGCCGGAGCATGTGCTACGCGATCGTCGACGGCGACGGCCTGCTGCCGCTCACCCGTCTCCTCGACGTGGACCAGTACCTGGACTACGTCTCGAACCGGATGCTCCCCGATCCGGCGGTCCGCGCCGCCCTCGAGCGCATGTTCTCGGCATCGGCGCTGCCGGGAGCCGAGCGGGCGCTGCTCGCCTGCGAGGAGTGCGGGATCGACCTGCCCACGGTCCTTCGTGACGTGTGGGCCCACTTCTTCATGGTCGTGGTGCAGGACTTCCAGGATCCCTACACGCTGAACGTGCGCCAGCTCATGAAATGCTGCGTCGCCGAGATCGTGCCCGACGGCCGCCTCATCCCGTTCTGCGCGTACAACTCCGTCGGCTACCGCGAGCAGGTGCGCGCCCAGCTGAGCGGGGTCCCGGTCGCGACTGTCGTGCCGAACGCGGTCCCGCTCGCGCCGCTGCTCCGCGACACTCCGCACGGGTCGAAGACCGCGGACGTGCCGGGCGCGCCGGTGCCGCGCGATGCGCGCAACGTCGGCAAGGGACTCGGCCGGTGAGCGTCGCGGCCCTCGAGACGAAGAGCTGCTGCGCGCGCGCCTACTCGAGCGAGGCCGCCCGCTACCTGCTGGGCGAGAGCTTCCACCCTGGCGGCGCCGCGCTCACAGCCGAGCTCGCCCGCGCGCTCTGCGTCGGACCCGGCGACGTGGTCGTGGACATCGCGAGCGGCCCCGGCACGAGCGCGCTTCAGCTCGCCGGCTCGACCGGCTGTGCCGTCGTCGGGATCGACGTCTCCGGGCCCGGCGCAGCGGCGGCCGCGTCCCGCGCGCGTGAAGCGCCTCCGGCCCCTGCCGTCCGCTTCGCGTGTGGCGACGCCGAAGCGCTGCCGCTCGCCGACGCCAGTGTCGACGGCGCGCTCTGCGAGTGCGCGTTCTGCCTGTTCCCGGACAAGCCGGCCGCCGCACGTGAGATCGCGCGCGTGCTTCGCCCGGGCGCGCGCCTCGCGCTCTCCGACGTGACCGCGGAGCGCGCGCGCCTCTCTCCGGAGCTCCGCACCCTCGATGCGCACGTCGCCTGCCTCGGCGAAGCGCTGCCGCTGGACGAGACCGCGGGGATCCTCGCCGCGGCGGGGCTCGTGATCGAGTCAGTCCAGCGCCGCGACGACGCTCTCGCTCCGATGCTCGAGCGGATCGAAGCGCGCCTCCGGCTCGCGCGCCTCATCGGCGGCGGTCCGCTCGCGGGCGTGCTGGACCGCGCCGACCGTCTGCTCGAAGCTGCGTGGGCCGCGCTGCGCGAGGGTTCGATCGGATATGGCGTCGTGGTCGCACGCCGCTGAGGCCGAGCCAAGCGGATCTGCGTCGGGCGTATGACCTGCTACAGCACATGAGATCGATCGGAGTGCGTGAGCTGCGGCAGCAGGCGAGCCGGCACCTGCGTGCCGTCCAGGCGGGAGAGACGATCCAGGTCACGGAACACGGCAAGCCCTTCGCCGACCTGAGCGGCTTTAGGCGATGAGCGGCGCGAGCTGGACCCAGAGGAGGTACGCGCCCCCGGCGATCGCCCTCGCGGCCGCCCGTGACCGGCGCCCGAGAACGCGATCTCGCTCGACCGCCCACTGAGACCGGCTTGCGTCCTCTTGCGTCGCTCGTGCCTTGGGGCTACAAACCGAGGATCACCGCCTGGGAGGTGGCTTAATGGCTCAGCGGGAGACGCGTCGCTTCGATCCGCGAACGCTCGTCGTGGGCTTCATCGCCGGCATGGCGTTCGGGATGATGGAGATGGTCATCGAGGCGCTCATCGGAATGGGGTTCTGGGCGCCTCTCCGCTTCATCGCTTCGGTCTTCACGCTGGGCCGCGACACGGACCCGAGCTTCTCGCTGATGCCGGTCTTCGTCGGGCTGATGGGCCACATGATGAACTCGGTGATCTTCAGCATCGTCTTCGGTCTCTTCGTGAGCCGCCTTGCCAGCGGCGTCGTCGGCCTCGCCATCCTGGGCATGGTGTATGCGGCCGCGATCTTCGTCGTGATGTGGTACGTCGTCCTCCCGCTCATCGATCCAGCCATGCTCCTGGTGAACGCCGGCGGCTTCTTCGCGAGCCACCTCCTGTATGGGCTGGTGCTCGGCGTCGGTATCGCGCTCGTGCGGCAGCGTTCGTCCGTCGCCGCGTAAGCGGACGGCCGCATCACCGCCGTCACCGCGCGCGCGGACCCCATCCGGGCCCTCGCCGAGCAGGGGCACAAGCCTCTGGCTCGACGACCTGAGCCGACGCCTGGTGACGTCGGGAGAGTTCGCGCGCTTCCGCGACGAAGGTCTCGGGCGTCACCTCGAACCAGGCGATCTTCGAGAGGTCGGTGAGCGGCTCGAGCGACTACTACGAGCCGATGGTCGGGGACATCCAGGCCGCCGCCGACGTGCTCCGCCCGTGTACGAGCGCACCGGCGGGGGCGGATGGCTTCGCCTCGATGCGCATGCGGATGGCGAAGGACCGCGAGCGCGCCGATGTGAGCGCGCTCGAGCGTGTCGGCGACCCCGTCGTGACCCTCGCGCAACGGGACACGCTCGACCTCGAGGACGCGCGAACGCGCCGATCCCGGGAGAGTGGTACGGGTTCTTGACGCTGAAGCGCGCGCAGGCGCTCGGCGACCTGCGCTCGCTCCGCTCGCGCGGCCTCCCGCTGCTCCGTGTCGAGCTCGGGCGCGCGCCCTCGAAGGTGTGGGCCGCGCTCGCCGAGGCGGCGGAGCGCGCGGCTGGATCGTAGGACGCCCTGTGCGTGCTCGTCCGACGATGATCCCCACCGTCACCGCCGCGCAGATGCGCGAGGTCGACCGCGTCGTGACGGAGGAGCTCCACATCGACCTGCTCCAGATGATGGAGAACGCGGGTCGCGCGCTCGCCGAGCGCTCACGGCGCTTCCTTGGCGGCGACGCACGCGGTAGGCGCATCGTCGTCCTCGCGGGCCGCGGCGGGAACGGCGGCGGCGGGCTCGCCGCTGCGCGACGGCTCTCCATCTGGGGCGCGCAGGTCACGGTCGTCCTCGCGCAACGGCGGGATGAGATGAAGGGCGTCCCAGAGCAGCAGCTCGCCATCCTCGAGCGCATGGGCGTTGACGCGCGCGCCGGCGATGCCGCGATCGCGGGCGCGGAGCTCCTCCTCGATGCGCTCGTCGGCTACAGCCTGCGCGGCGCTCCGCGCGGTCGCATCGCCGAGCTGGTCGGCGCGGCGAACGCATCGCGCGTCCCAATCGTCGCGCTTGACCTGCCTTCCGGCCTCGATCCCGACAGCGGTAGGCCGCGCGAGCCGACCATCCGCGCCGCGAGCACGCTCACGCTCGCGCTGCCGAAAGCGGGACTGATGGCACCCGACGCGCGCGGCTGGGTCGGCGACCTCTACCTCGCCGACGTCTCGGTCCCGGAGCTCGTGTACCGGAGACTCGGCATCGCGGTCGGCCCGATCTTCGCGGAGGGCGACATCGTCCCGGTCGATGTGCGAGCGACGGTGCCGTGAACCGTGGAACACGCGGTAGCGTGTAGCCCGTTCGGACGCATGAAGGCGGTGACATGACGACGACGACCTGGCGCGCGGACGCGGTCGTCCTCCTCGGCGCCACCGGCGACCTGGCTCGCAAGAAGGTGCTCCCTGCGCTGTTCCAGCTCGCCCGCCGACGGCGGCTGCGCGTCCCGGTGGTGGGCGTCGCGAGGAGGGAGTGGGACGACGCCGCCTTCGCCGAGCACGTGAGGAGTGTCCTGCGAGAGCAGCTCGCTCCGATCGACGACGCCGGACCATCCGCGTTCGTGCGCGATCTCCCCGACGATCCGCGCGCACCAGACCCTCACCCTGGCCCTGCCCAAGGTCGTATCGCCGGTTGGACCTGCGGTCGGTCCGCTCTTCGCCTCGAGCGACATCCTGCCGGTGAACTCCAACTAAGATCGTGCGCTGACGAATTGAGAAGAACGCTGCAGGGGCCGCGCTGCAGCGGAGAGGATCGAAAGCAGGTGGGGCATTCGGATGAGGCTTCTTCGCCACGCGATGTGCGGTGTGCCACAGTCAAATCCGCGGCATCGCATCTGCTGTTTCGGCCGCCATCGAACCACAGCTCGTTTGTCAAGTTCTGAGAACCATGAGAACCAGAGGGTGCAGTGTCCGCTTCGGATGCCTTGGTCCGTCAGACCAGTGGGCTGCTGTCGAATTCCGTGACGCACTCTTGACTTGTTCAAGCAGGGGTCGCCCGTGACCGGCCTCGCCGAGCGCGTCGGGGATCGCCCGCTGTTGACGGCGGCAGACGTGCGCCCGTCGCAGCCAGATTTCGAGGTGCAGAGCGTGCTCAATCCTGCGGCGGCGCGCGTTGGAGACGAGTCCGTCCTCCTGATGCGGGTCGCCGAGCGGCCCCGGACCGATGTCGACCCGCCGGCCGACGCGCGGACCTTGG
>JACDAF010000179.1 GCA_013695575.1 Chloroflexota bacterium
ACCGGTTTCGCTCGGCGCGCACGAAGAGGATCGTGCCCGCGACCATGAACACGAGGAACGCGGCGCCCAGGATGAGGAAGTTCGTCACAGGATCGAGCAGGACGACCTTGTCGTACTCCGGCGTCCCTGCGTAGTAGAGGCCTCGCGCGAAGTCGACCGCGTAGCGCATCGGTGAGAGCTTCGAGAGGATGTCGAGGTACCAGGGCAGGACCTGGATCGGGCTGAAGACGCCGGCGAGGAAGAACTGCGGCAGCATGACGAACGGGAAGATCTGGTTCGCCGCGCGCTGGCTGCGCAGGTTCGCCAGCACCATCACGCCGAACGCGCCGCCGAAGATCGCCACCGTGAGTGCGCCGACGAGCAGTGCGACGGCCTGCTGCAGAGAGATCGGCACCTGGATGACGAGCCCGAACAGCAGAACGGCCACTCCCTGCGGGATCGCCACGAGCGTCTCGCCGATGATCTTGCCGAAGATGATCGTGTAGCGGGAGATGGGGGAGATGAAGATCTCCTGGCTGAAGTCGTTCTCGCGGTCCTCGATGAGCGAGATGAGGCCGAGCGCCGTGGTCTGGAACATCGTCTGGGCGAGCACGCCGGTGAAGGTGAAGACGAGGAAGTCGTAGCCGGCGATGTCCCCGAAGTTCGACTGCAGCGCGCCGCCGAGCGCGCCGATGAAGATGAACGGGAAGATGAGCGTCGAGATAAGGCGCGCCCGATCGCGGAGCAGCTTCACGAAGTCACGGTGCGCGAGCGCGAGCATCGGCGAGAGCTCCCGGAACACGGTCATGACTGTCGCAGGACCTCCAGATACGCGTCCTCGAGCGTCGGCGCGTGGGTCTTCACCGTCGTGAGTGGTGTCTCGATGGAGCGGATGAGGCGGTGTGCCGCACCGGGAGCGCCGTCGAGGTCGATGCGGAAGAGGGGCGTCTGCGTAAAGGTCACCCCGCGGCGGGAAAGCTCCGCACGGAGCGCCTCGCGATCGTCGGCGTCCACCAGCAGGTACTCCGCGGTGAGGTCCGCCTTCACTTTCGCGGGCGTGCCCTGCGACACGATGTGCCCGCGATTGATGATGCAGACGGTGTCGGACGCGTCCGCCTCCTCGAGGTAATGCGTTGTCAGGAGGACGGTCGTGCCCGTGGTCGCGCGGATCTCGCGCAGGTATTGCCAGAGGGCGCGTCGGCTCTCGGCGTCGAGCCCCGAGGTGGGCTCGTCGAGGAACAGCACGCGTGGGCGGTGCATGAGGCTCCGGACGATCTCCAGCTTGCGGCGCATGCCGCCGGAGTACGTCTTCACCGGCTTGAAGATCTCGCGATCGATCCCGAGGACCGACGCGAGCTCGTGCACGCGGTCGCGGTACTCGCGTGGCATGAGCGCGAACGTCGGCCGGTACGGAAAGATCCGGTAGAGCACGGCGTGGAAGCGGACATTCTCCTCGGCCGTGAGGTTCAGGTCGAGGCTGGGCCGCTGGAAGATGATGCCGACGCTCGATCGCACGGCGCTCGACTCGGTCGCCAGGTCGTACCCGGCTATGCGCGCGGACCCGGACGTGGGCGAGAGGGTCGTCGTGAGCATCGAGATCGTCGTCGTCTTTCCCGCGCCATTCGGGCCGAGGAGCGCGAACAGCTCACCGGAGCCGACCATGAACGAGATGCCCGCCACCGCGTCGACATCCGCACCCCGGTAGCGCTTGGTGAGCCGGTCGACGGCGATCGTCGCTTCGTTCTGGGACACGTACTCGAATCATGACGCATCGTGTGGTGGTGGTCGGCGAGCGCGATGGCATCGACATCCCCGGGTCACCGGACGCGGCCGTGCTGCTCTTGCACGGGCTGTTCGGCACGCCCAACGAGCTGCACGTCCTCGGTGATCAGCTTGCCGGCGCCGGTTACGCCGTGCGCATCCCGCTGCTGCCCGGCCGCGCGTCATCCCCATCCGTTCTCGACCGGCTCTCGTGGGAGGACTGGATGCGCGATGCGGTGCGACACTTCGACGAGCTCGCGGCAGCCCACGCGCACGTCGCGGTCGGTGGGCTCTCCGCTGGCGGGACGATGGCGCTCGACCTCGCGCTGCGACGCCCGACCGCGAGCCTGCTCCTCTACGCGGCAGCGTTGTCGCTTCGCTACCGCGTGACAGCGCTCGCGCCGTACCTCTGGCGCGTGGTGCCGCGCTGGCCGCGGGCGACCGGGCCAGCGGATGCGCCAGGCCGGTACGAGCGCGTGCCCGTCCGCGCCGTCGGCGAGCTCGTGCTGGGGATGCGGCGCGTCCGCTCCCGTCTCGGCGAGATCACCGCACCGGCACTGGTGGCCCACTCCCGCGGTGACCCGATCGTCCCGGTCTCAAGTGCGGACCGGTTGGCGCGCGACCTCGGCGGTCCGGTCGAGCTGATGCTGCTGGAAGGCGCCGCACACGCGATCACCGCCGCCCTGGAGCGCGAGCGGCTCGGCGATGAGAGCGTCGCTCACCTGCGCCGCTACGTCCCCCTCCGACGGCAGGGGATCAAGGATTCCCGTTGATGAGGACCGCTTCGGCCTTCCCCTGCACGGGGTAGGACTGGGCGACCGGGCCCGCGAACCAGACCGAGACGCGGCTGCCAACACGGAGGACGGCTGCGTCGGCGCGTTCCGCCCGACCGCCCGACGTCCGGAGCACGCGCGTCGTGCCATCGATGGCCACGGACGCCTTGTGGCCCCCGGCTGCTTCGCCCGGCCGCTCCTCCACGAGCACGAGCGTGCCTCCCGTGCCGGAGACGCGCGTGATCTCGCCTGTGATGTCGGGAGGTCGCGCCGGAGCCGCGGCATCGCCGCAGGCGAGCGCGCCGAGCAGCGCGATCGCGAGCGTGAGGTTGCGCATGCAGGTCAGACGACGCGGCGGGTCGGCTGGTTCCCGTCCGCACCCCGGAGCCGGGCGTCGGCTACGCGACGACCTCGAACGTCCCCGTCTGCTGGAACCAGCTCGTCTC
>JACDAF010000196.1 GCA_013695575.1 Chloroflexota bacterium
GCGCCACTCCACCTTCCAGGCGCGAAGGCGCTCCGTCACGCCCTTGAGGCGCTGCGGGCCGAGGTCCGCCATCGTGTAGCGCTGGCCGGTCCGCACCAGGCCGCGGAAGGTGTCGCTCACGACGAGCTCGCCGGCCTTCGCCTTCGCCGCGAGCCGCGCCGCGACGTTCACCGCGCCGCCGACGAACTGGTCGTCGTAGGGCACGGTCTCCCCCACGTGCAGGCCCATCCCGATCCGGATCGGCGCGTCGGGTTTCGCGTCGTTGTGCGCCTGCGCGGCGCGATGGACCGCCACGGCGCACTCGAGGGCCGCGAGCGCGGACTCGAACACGACGTAGAACGAGTCGCCCTCGGTCTTCACCTCTGCGCCGCCCTGCCGTCCTATCGCCGTGCGCACGATCCCGCGGTAGAGGCGCAGGAGCGCGGCGGCGGTGGCGTCCCCCCGGGACTCGACGAAGTCCGTGTAGCCCCGGAGGTCGCTGAAGAGGAATGCGCGCGTGACGGTCTTCTCTGCCTTGCGCACGGTCGCGCGGCTCGCGGGGCGGGGTGGCATCAGCGCATCGTACGGTCGCGGCACGGTGTGAACCTGCGCCCGGGCGCGCCGCTCACGTGCGCTCGAAGCGAGCCAGCTGCTGCTGGTCGCCGAGCGAGCGCAGCTCGTCGAGGCCGTTCGTGAGCAGGTCACCGTTGCCGGTCAGCCGCGCGATCTCGCAGCGCACGCGGGCGACGTACGGACGGGCGTCCATCCGCTCGAAGTCGGCCAACGCGGCGCCGAGCGCCGCCGCGTCGCGCCCGAAGAGGCCGCGCGCGCGGGCCGCCTGCGCGCGGAGCGGCTGCGGCGCGTCGGCCGCGAGCCGGTCGACCGTCGCCAGCGGGACCTCCCAGTCCCGGTCCGCGCAGGTCGCGAAGGCGCGCTCGACGGGCCCGATCTGTGAACTCACCTGACGCTCGAGCGCGCTCAGCAGGCCGTCGCGGTCGAGGGCGATGAGCGGCTCCGTGACACCGCGATCGTTCCTGGCACGGGCGAAGGCTTCAGCGATCTCGGTCATCGCGGCGACGAGGCGTTCGCGCCGTGGCTCATCGTCGCGCGCGACCGCGACGTCGCGGGCGGCGAACAGCCCGCGCATGATGTAGCCCGCAGCGTGCCGCCCGCTCTCGTCCCAGAGGAGCAGCGCGCGGTCGGAGAGCGTCAAGGCGTCGTCCCACCCGCCGCGGAGCGTGAGCGCGTAGAGGCGCCAGGCGACGAGGTGGAGGACCCACGAGGACGCCTGTCCTGGCTGCACCGCCGCGAGCGCGGTCCGGGACACGTCGAGGGCGTCGTCGAGGTCGCCGAGCAGGACGGCGTTCCAGGCGACCATGCTGTGCGCGTCGAGGCGCTCGAGCATTTCGACGCGGTCGCCCAGGCCGAGCCGCGTGCGGTTGATGCGTCTCGCCTCCTCGTGGTCGCCGGCGTCCTGGGCTTGGCTGCCGAGCGCGTCCAGCGCGGCGCTCTGGAGGCTCGCGTTCCCGAGTCGCTCCGCGAGCGCGAGCCCGCGGCGGGCGCTCTCGCGGGAGTCCTCCAGGCGCAGGTCCGCCGGTGGCACCGGCGCGTTCGCCAGCCAGAACGACAGAAAGCCGCGCGCGACGAGGAACTGCGCCTTCGCCGCATCGTCGCGCGCGATGGCGAGCAGCTCCTCGCCGCGGGCGAGCAGCGCCTCGAGCTCCCCGACCGGCGGCCGCCGGGCCACGTTGCCCTGGAAGCGCATGAGCACCATCGCGAGACCGCCGATGAGACGCAGGCGCTGGTCGGCGTCGGCACCCGCCTCGTCGGCGAGCCCCAGTGCCGTCGCGTACGCGGCTGCCGAAGACCCAGCGTCGAGGCGCACGTCTCCGATCCGCTCGTGCAGCTCGCTGCGGCGGTCGGTCGTGGCCAGCTCGAGGGCGCCGCGCAAGTGCCGCACCGCCTCGCTCTGCGCGCCAGCAGCGCGCGCGGCCTCCGCGGCACGCACCAGCCAGTCGACCGCGGAGCGGCGCACCTCGTCTGCATGCGTCGGCTCCCACCGCGCCGCAAACGCCAGCGTGGCCGCCTCGCGCCAGTGATACGCGATGAGCTCGGCGTAGGCCTCCTCCCGGCCGGCCGCGCGCTCCTCGAGCCAGCGTGCCGCCGCGGCGTGGAGACCGGCGCGCTCCGCGCGGGGCAGCGTCCCGTACGCGACCTCGCGGATGAGGATGTGCCGGAAGGTGAGCGCGTCTGCGCCGCTCGGTCGTACGAGGTCGCGCTCGACGAGCGCATCGCAGGCCCCATCGACCGTGTCACCGACCTCAGGCGCGAGCGCCCGGACCGCCGGCACGCGGAAGCTGCGGCCCAGCACGGCGCCGATCTGCACGACGCGCCGCTCGTTCGGCGGGAGCAGGTCGAGCCGCGCGAGCACGGTCGCCTGCACCGTATCGGGCAGCGCCGCGAGCGCGCGCTGGATCGCGGCGGGATCCGGTCGCGGTCCCGCGCGCTCCATTATCGAGCGGACCAGCTCGCCCGCGTAGAACGGGTTCCCCTCCGAGCGCTCGACGACCTTCGTCACGATCGCGGGGTCGGAGTGCTCGAGGAGGTGGGCCACGATCTGGGCGACCGCCTCGTCCGCGAGCGGCTCGAGCGTGAGCGCAAGGTGATTCCGGCGACCGCCACCCCAGGTGGGCCGTCGGTCGAGCAGCTCCGGCCTGGTGAGGGCCAGCATGAGGAGCGGAGCATCGGCACGCGGCTGCATGACGAACTCGACGAGGTCGAGCAGGCTGTCCGAGGACCAGTGGAGATCCTCGAACACGAGCACCAGCGGCCTGCTACGTGCCGCGAGCTCGAAGGCACGCCTCCATGCAGCGAAGACCGCGGTGCGGTCGATCTCGTCGGTCTCGCCGGCGCCGACGGTCGCGGCGAGCAGGGGCGCGATCTCCTCGGCGCCAGGATCGAGCCCGCGGACCCATGCGGCGACGCCTTCACGCACGCGAGCGGGCGGCGCGTCCTCGGGCAGCCCGGCCAGCCGGTGCAGGACCGCGACCAGCGGCCAGTACGTCAGCCGCTGCCCGTAGGGCAGGCATTGCGCGACGACGGCCTGGGCATCCGGGATGGATACCGGCGTTCGGTCGAGGAGCTCTTCGAGCAGCCGCGTCTTTCCCGTTCCGGCCGCGGCGATGAGGCTCACCAGGAAGGGGCGTCGCTCGCTCGCCACGCGCCGCGCGACGAGCTCGAGCTGCGCGAGATCGTCGTCCCGGCCGAAGAGGGGCATCCGCTGGACGACCTCGGCCGACGCTCGGGCGACGACCGGGTACGCGCGGACGGTCTCGCGCTTGCCTTTCGCGTCGAGGGCGCGCGGCGCGCCGTACGCGAACTGGCCGTGCGCGGCCCGGACCGTGCGCTCACCGGCGAGGACCGCCCATGGATCGGCGGCCTGCTGGAGGCGCGCGGCGGTGTTCACCGGATCGCCGGTGATGAGGAAATCGCCATCGCGCTCGCGGGTCGCGACCACGTCGCCGGTGTTCACGCCGACCCGGATCGGCAGGCGTTCGCC
>JACDAF010000242.1 GCA_013695575.1 Chloroflexota bacterium
CTGGTCATCGTCTCCGCCACGCTCGCCGAGACGAACGTTCTCGGCGACCCGCGGACGGCCGTCCTCGGGACGCTCGGCGCCTTCGGCGCGGTCTTCGCCGGCGGCATCGCCTTCGCGTTGCTGCGCGCACGGTCGGGTGGGCTGGCCGCTCCGCTCGCGGCGCACGTCACCTTCAACGCCGCGATCTTGCTCGGGCTCGGGCTTGGGGCTGCGGGTCGCTGACCTCGCTCGCTCCCCGAGCGGCTCCGCTGGCCGAGGCGCGCGGTGCCCGTCGATCTCGGGGGTCGCTTCCGCGGAGGGCCGAGATCGCCAAGCGCAGCGGCCCGCGGCTCAGCGGCTGGCAACTACGCCGGCCACGAACCGCTCCGCCGTCGCCAGCGCGATCTGGCCCCCGACGCCCGCGCTGATCATGTCGAAGCCGTGGCCTGACCACGGGAACGGCACGTACACGACCGGCACGCCGCGCTCGCGGAGGCGCGACGCGAGGTCGTCCGAGTGCCGCGGGGACACGATCTGATCGGCGGCGCCGTGCAGCAGCAGCGTCGGGACCGCGCTCGCGACCCACGTCTGCGGCGTCGCATCGACGTAGCGGTCGCGGACCTGCTGCGGGGTCCCGCCCAGGAGGTCGCGGAGCGCGGCACGCCCGTCGATGAGGTCGGGATCGGCCGGGATCTCGTAGCCGGCGACGAGGTCGGTCGGGCCGTACAGCGCGACGACGCCGGCGACGCGCGCGGGTGTTCCGCACGGTGTCTCGCGTGAGCGATAGGCGGCGAGCAGCGCGAGGTGCGCGCCGGCGGATCGGCCGATGAGCACGACGCGCTCGGGATCGACGCCGTCCGCGCCGGACCGCGCGCGCACGTACGCGAGCGCGCACAGCACGTCGTTCATCGGCACCGGATGCCGCACCGCCGGTGTAAGCCGGTACTGGACGTCGTAGACCACGAAGCCGCGAGACGCGAACGATCGCGACCACTCCGTGTTGGACAGGGCGGTCTCGCCCTTGTCACCTGAGCGCCAGCTCCCGCCGTGCACGACAACGATCGCAGGGCGTGCCCGGCCTTCCACTGAAGGCGCGTAGCGGTCGAGCCGAAGGGAGCCCTCGACGACGTCGAAGGGGATGTCGCGCTCGACGCGCACCGACGGGATCCGCTGGCCGGCGAACGAGGTCACGAGCGAGAAGGCGGGACGGGCCGCGTGGACGTCCGCCCCGAACGCGTCGCGAAGCTGCCGGTCCGCGTCGGCGATCACGGCCGGGGCGCGTGCGAGCGGCATGGCGGCGAGCACGACCGCGAGGGCCGCCGCACCGAGCGCGGCCACCGCTGCAGCCGAGCCGCTCCCGAGCCGGGCCATCGCGACTCCGCCCGTGACGAGGCCGAGCGCGATGAGCCATGGCGTTAGCTCCGCGGCGGCGAGGCGAACGATCGAGAGGGCGGCGCTCGGCATGACCAGGTGTATGGAGCACGCGAGGAGAAGGAGCACGATGGCGAGCGCGAGGGAGGCGTACTCGATCACGCGACGCGGCATCCGCCCACGTCGGGACGATACGTGCGGTGACCTAGGCGCGGATCTCCAGGTGCGCCGGATCCCAGCGGTTATCCGGGCGATCGATGACGCGAAGTGGATTCGTGTCGACGACGAGGGTCCCGGACCCGGTCTCGCTGATGTGGAAGAGCTGCAGGGGCTTCGGGGCGGGGGTCCTCAGGACGACGGCGGTGTGCTTATCGAACTGCGAGCCGTGACATGGACACGTGAAGCGGTCGTTCTGCGCGTCCCACGGCACCGCGCAGCCGAGGTGCGTGCATTTGCGGTATGCCGCGATGATCCCGCCGGGCGCGTGCAGGATCCAGAATCGCCCCGGCGCGTTCAGGATCGGGCGATCATCATGGGCGGCGAGCTCCGCCAACACCGCCTGGCGCGTCCCGATCGCCACGGGCGCCCCGAACCCAGCCACGCGGGTCACGCGGAGAAACGGGGCGAACGCCCCGGCGAGCTCCGCTGCGGCGACCGCGGCAGCCGCAGCGAACAGGCCGCGCAGGACCTGACGCCGCGGGAGCGAACGACGATCGGTCGGTGTCCGGATCACCAGCCCACCCTACTACGCTGACGTAGCAGGTCAAGGTGCCATAGCCCGTCCCGGGCAGCACCGATGGAGCGGCCATCGACGTGCACCGCCGGCACGAGGCACGCGGAGAGGAGCACTCCGTCGACGAGTACGCTGCAGGCGCCACACACGCCCACCGAGCACCCGAGCTTCGTTCCGGTGAGCCCGCAGCGGTCGCGGATGAGATCGATGAGGAGCAGCTCGGCCGGGACCTCGTGCTCCTGACGGGAGCCGTTCA
>JACDAF010000244.1 GCA_013695575.1 Chloroflexota bacterium
CTCTCGGCTTATCAGGCCGGCGCCGCTTCGACGGGCGCCGGAGCGTCCGTGGGCGATGGGACCTCGCGGGGCAGCGTGATGACGAAGCGCGCGCCTTCGCCGGGCTGGCTCTCGGCGCGGATCCGGCCGCCGTGCGCGTGGACGATGGCCTGCACGATCGCGAGACCGAGGCCCGCACCGCCGGTCGCCGACGAGCGCGAGCGCTCGCTGCGGTACAGCGGCTCGAAGATGCGCGGCAGATCCCGCGCAGCGATGCCCTCTCCCTCGTCCGCGACCCAGATCTCGACACCGGACTCGACGACCGCCCACCCCAACTCGATGGCGGCTCCGGGGGTCGAATGGCGGTGCGCGTTCTCGACGAGATCGAAGAGCGCCTGCTCCAGGAGAACGTCGTCCGCCGGGATTACGACGGTCGAACCGGCGCGCAGCGTGAGCTCCCGGCCTGGCGCGACCGCGCGCGCGCCCGGCAGGAGATCCCAGAGGAACCGGCCCAGGTCCAGCTCCTTCCGGCGTGCCGCGAGCGGTGCGTCGAGCCGGGCGAGATCGAGCAGCCGTTCCGCGAGCCGCCGCAACCGCTCCACCTGCCGGAACATCGCATGCGCGAGGCGGTCGGCCGATTCGGGGTCGTCCTGCCCGCCGCGCAAGAGCACTTCGTTGAGACCGCTGATGGCCGTGAGCGGCGTCCGGAGCTCGTGTGAGGCGTCCGCGATGAATCGGCGATGCGCCGCCAGCGTTGCTTCGATCCGCTCGGCCATCTCGTCGAACGCCGCCGCGAGCTGGCCGACCTCATCGTTGCGCGGCGTCCGATTCAGGCGACCGGTGAAATCGCCCGCGGCGATACGGCTGCAGCGGGCGATCATCCTCCGCAGCGGCGCCAGCGAGGATGTCGTCAGCCAGAGACCGCCGGCGGTGCCCGCGACCACCGTCACGAGGATGCCCGAGAGCACGAGCTGGCGCTGCCGCCGCAGCACCTCGTCGATGAGGTCGAGCGGCGTGAGCAGCTCGAGCGACCCGGCAAGGGACCCGTCCGCGGAGCGCAGTGGCAGCGCCACCACGAGCACGCGACGCGCGCCGTCGGTCGCGATGTAGCTGGCCTCCCCGTCCGGCCCGGGTGGTACGACCGCGCGGCGCTCCGTCCCGACCGTCGGCTCGCGCTCGCCGGCGAGCACGTCGCCTTCGCGATCCAGCACGACCGCGGTCGTGTCGCGGCCGGTGAGCGCGGCCTGCAGCTCGCCCGCCCGCGCGCGCAGATCCTGCGCCGAAGGGAGAGGAGTGAGCACCCGCGCGATGACGGGCCGCGCCTGTGCGCGCACGCGGGCCGCGTCGCTCTGCAGGTAGAACGCCTGGGCATCGAGGTAGACGACGACGCCGAACACGGTGGCGAGGAGCGTCGCGAGCCCGACGTAGAGGCCGGTGAGGCGAAGGTGCAGGGGCATCTCAGCCCGCCGCCGGGACGGGGTCGTCGTCGGTCCGAAGGCAGTAGCCGACGCCGTACACGGTCCTGATCCAGTGCCGGTGCGCGCTGCCGAGCTTGCGCCGCATGTTGCTGATGTGGACGTCGACCGCGTTCGTCTCTCCGACGTGGTCGAAGCCCCAGATGCGGTTCACGAGCGTCGGCCGGCTGAAGACGCGGCGCGGGTGCCGCATGAAGAGCGCGAGCAGCGAGAACTCGATCGGCGTGAGATCGATCACCGCACCGTCGCAGCGCGCCTCGCGCGCGTCGAGATCGACGGTGAGGCCGCCGACGTGGATGAGCGCCGGCGGCGCCCGCCCGCGGCGGCGAAGCACCGCCCGGATCCGGGCGAGCAGCTCGTCGAAGCTGAAGGGCTTCGTGAGGTAGTCGTCCGCGCCCGCATCGAGGCCAGCGATCTTGTCATCGGTCTCCCGCAGGGCCGTGAGCATCAGGATGGGGAGATCGCTGCCGCCGTCCCGCAGAGCGCGGCAGACCTCCTGTCCGTCGAGCTCGGGGAGCATCAGGTCCAGGATGGCGAGGTCGAACCGCTCCCCCTGGGCGAGCCGCAGGCCGGTCCGGCCATCGTGCGCGACGGTGACGTCGTTCCCTTCGTAGACGAGCCCGGCGCGCAGGAATTCGACGATGCCGGGCTCGTCATCGACCACGAGGATCCGCAGCGCGGCGGGCCCCAGCCGGTCGGCGCCGGCCCGGCTGCTCGAGGCGTCCATTGCGCACCAGTGATACAGCAAAGCGTCAGCGGGCCCAGAAGATTAGGAAGTCCTGAAGATGCCCCCGAAGCGTTGTGCCGGAGCGGCGCGGACCGTATACCTCGCGGCGGTAGCCGACACGTTGACGACACGTCGACGACACGTTGACGACACGTAACCCACACAGCCGACAGGCCGCCTACCGGCAGCCGACAGATAGCGGAGTGGAGGGACGCATGAGCGCGGATCACACCGCCCCGACCGCGAAGCCCGAGCGGATCGAGGTGCCGAAGGATTGGCTGGGCGGCCTCGCCGAGAGCTGGAAGAGCGACCTGCTCACCGGCTTCATCGTCTTCCTCATCGCGCTGCCGCTCTCGCTCGGCATCGCGCTCGCCTCCGGCGCCCCGCCGATCGCGGGGATCATCACCGCGATCGTCGGCGGGATGCTGGTGTCGCTGCTGAGCGGCTCGCACCTGACGATCAACGGGCCGGCCGCGGGCCTCATCGTCATCGTCCTCGGAGCGATCGAGGGACTCGGCGCGGGCAATGCCGCGGCAGGCTACCGCTACGCGCTCGCCGTCGGCGTCGTCTGCGGCGCGATCCAGATCCTGCTCGGTCTCATCAAGGCGGGCAAGCTGACGAACTTCTTCCCGCTCTCGGTCGTGCACGGGATGCTCGCCGGGATCGGGGTCATCATCATGTCGCGCCAGATCCACGTGGCGCTCGGTGCCACCGTCGACACGGCCCACGGCGCGATTCCCAAGGAGTGGCCGGTCCTGCACGGGCTCAACCCGCTCCTCGCGATCCCGCAGAGCCTCACGCACCTCACGCCGAACGTCGCGCTCATCGGCGCGG
>JACDAF010000272.1 GCA_013695575.1 Chloroflexota bacterium
GCTCCTCCCGAGCGACGATCTCGAAGTGCTCCCCGCTCACGATCCCGAGCAGCGCCGTCTCGCCGAACTCTTGCATGAGCGACCGCAGCCGTGGAACCGCGAGCGTCGCGAGATCCGCAGCGCCCGCGCCGCGAAAGCGCAGATCGCCGGTGCGCTCGACGAGGCCATGGGACGCCAGGGTAAGGAGGATGTCGCGCACGGTCCCCTTCGACGCGGCGATGCGTCGTGCGAGCTCCGAGATCCCAAGCGTCTCGCCCGCGCCGAGCTCCGCAAGGAGGCGCGCCGCCTTGTCGACCGCTGGGACGACCCGGTACGTACTCTCAGCCATACATCGTACGCGGGATGATACGACAGCGCGCGGTGACCGCGGCCCAAGCACTGGTCCAGCCTCGTCGGCGCGAAGCTCCCCCGAGACCGCTACGCCCGCTGCAACGACCTGGCGGTGCATCGCTCATCGCGCGTCGCTTCCGCGGTCGTGCTCCCTAGCGCATGGTCGGTCGCGCTTGCGAGAAGATCCAGCGGTTCCCTTCCGGATCATCGGTGACGTAGACGGATGAGCCGGGGTAGGGATGGATCTCCTCGACGATGGTCGCCCCGCCGCCCTTGGCGCGGGCGAAGTGCGCCTCGAGGTCATCGACGTAGACCCACGGCACATGCGTACGCGCGCCTTCGGTCCGCTCGCCATCGAGCTTGAAGACGTTGAGGACGGCGTTCCCGACTCTGAGCTCGATCCAAGGGTGGCCGTGCTCACCTTCCGGGAGCGGATCAGGTCCGACGGGAAGATCGCTCATCGGCTCGAATCCGAACGCCTGAGCGAGCCAGCGGGCTGCGGCGGCCGGTCGGGCGTAGGAGATGCCGAGGGACAGCCGCGCGATGTCGATCTGCTCGTGCGGCACGCGGTCCCGCTTGGCGCACCAGGCCGCGAACCACGTCGGCACGACCCGGCCCCAAGCCGTGCCACCCTTGTCGCGGCCGCCTGCCGGGATACGATGCTCGACCGTCAGGCGCGTTCCGCCGTCGAGTGGATCGAAGCGGATCTCGGTCTCGACGTCGTCGACGGAGCTCGCCCAGGCCAGCCGCGCCCCTGGCTCCCACACCGTGATGCGAGCCAGCTCGAAGACTTCCCCCGCGACGGCGTCGTCCAGGACTTCCATGACCCGTCCGCCCACACCACGCTCACACCGGACCTCCACCACGCGCCCGCCGTCGCTCCAGAAGTTGATGGGTCCGCGCACCCACCAGAGGTCCATCTCATCGGTGAACGCCGTGAACGCAGTCACCGGATCGACCGTCAGCTCGACTGCGGACGAGACTACGTGCGCGTCCGTCATCGCTTCCGCTCAACGTGTCGCTTGAACGCATGCAGCTGGTCGTCCCAGTGCGCTTGGAGCTGATCGAGCCACGTCCGCAGAGCGACCACCGAGTCCGGTCGCAGCCGGAAGACCCTCACCCTGGCGTCTTCGGGAGGGCGTTCGTCCGTGACGACCCCGGCCAGGAGAAGCACACGGAGGTGCTTGCTCATCGCCTGTGCCGACAGCCCGGAGGCGTCGGCGAGCTCTCCAGCGCGCCGGGGCCGGGTGCTCAATAGCTGCACCACGCCGAGGCGGGTCGGGTCTGCGAGTGCCTGCAGCAGGGGCGTGAGATCCTGGCCGCGATCCACCACCTTTCGGACAATATTTACCTCCTAGGGCAACTACTGTCAAGGCCGCGGCTAGCGGGGACCCGGGTACATGACGACGTGCTCCTGCTCGTCGGGATCGTTCCGCGCGACCACTGCGATGACTGGCTCGGTCTCGCTCGCGTTCTCGGGGTAGTGGGGCACGCCCGGCGCGATGTAGAGGAAGTCACCGGCCCGGGTCTCCAGCGCATGCTCGAGACGCGGGCCCCAGTGATGGATCGCCCGCCCGCTGATGACGTAGACCGCCGACTCGAAGTCGCTGTGCGTGTGCGGCTCGGCCTTCCCGCCAGGCGGGACAACGACGAGGTTGAGCGAGAGGCCGCGCGCCTGCGCCGTCTTCCCGGAGACGCCGAGGAAGTAAGGAATGCCCTGCTTCGCGTCGAACGTGCCGCGTGGGCGGATGCGGACGGTGCCGGCCTCGCCCGCGATCTCCGGTGGCTCGTCGCTCACGGGGTGCAGCCTATCCTCCGGCGGATGCGGCGCTGGTCGGC
>JACDAF010000277.1 GCA_013695575.1 Chloroflexota bacterium
CCGGCAAGGAGACCCGCGGGCGCGTGCTCATCGTCGGCGGGTCGGTGCGCTACCCGGGGGCGCTGCTGATCGCCGCACGGGCCGCCGGGCGGTGCGGCGCGGGCGTGGTGAGCGCCGCGACGGCACACAGCCTGGCGGAGCAGCTCGCCGGGCGCGATCCTCACCTCACCTTCTACCCGCTGGCCGAGGCCGCACCCGGGATCGTGACCGTCGCCGCCGCGGCCCAGGTGTCCACCGCGCTGCGCGACAAGATCCGCGCGCTGCTCGTCGGCCCCGGGTTGTCACACGCGACGGGGAGCGATGAGTTCGTGGGCGCCGTGCTGCGGAACGCCCGTGCGGTGCCGACGGTCGTGGACGCGGACGGGCTGAACGCGCTCGCGCGCACCGAGCGCTGGGCCGCGTCGCTCCCGACGCGCACGGTACTCACGCCGCACGACGGAGAGGCGGCGCGGCTCGCCGGTCGTGTCGTGCCGACTGGTGCGGCGCGGGTGGGCTTCGCGGAGCGCGCGGCGCGCGACTGGGGTGCCGTCGTCGTGCTGAAGGGCGCGCTCACCGTGGTGACGGACGGCAAGAAGACGTACGTGCACGATGCGCCGAACGCGGCCCTCGGCGTGGGCGGCTCCGGCGACGCGCTCGCCGGCGCCGTCGCGGCGTTCCTTGCGCGGGGACTCGCTCCCGTCATGGCCGCCGCCGTCGCGGTCTGGACGCACGGGCGCGCCGGCGCGCTCCTCGCCGCCGAGCTCGGGGAGACCGGGGTGCTCGCGATGGACATCGTCGACGCCATGCCGCGAGCGCTGCGCGAGGTCATCGAGGCGCGATGAGATCCACGATCGTCGAGATCGATCTCGACGCGATCGCGGCGAACGTGGCCGCGCTGCACGCGGCGGCGGACGCCGAGGTCATCGCCGTGGTGAAGGCGGACGCCTACGGTCACGGTGCGCTGCCGGTCTCGCGCACCGCCCTCGAGTCCGGCGCCGCGATGCTCGCGGTGGCCACGATCGACGAGGGGGTCGTGCTGCGACAGGGCGGGATCAGTGCTCCGGTCCTGGTCCTGCTCGGCCCGAACGACCTGGACGACGCGCGGACCGCCGCCATGCTCGGGCTCGCCTGCGCCGTGTGGGACATCGATCGGGCCCGGCTGCTGTCCCTGGCCGCGACGCCGCAGCGACCCGCGATCGTCCACTTCAAGGTCGACACCGGCCTCACACGGCTCGGCGCCCCGCTCGGGGACGCGACGGAGCGCCTGGCCGAGATCCGCGCGCTGCCGCACGTGCGGGTCGAGGGGCTCTTTACCCACTACGCGACCGCGGACAGCCCCGACGATTCGTTCGCGCGGGAGCAGCTCGCGCGCTTCGGTTCGTTCGTGCGCGCGGCCGGTGAGCGCCCGCGCTGGATCCACGCCGCGGCGAGCGCCGGCACGGCGGCCCTGGGCGTGCAGGAGATCTGCAACGCCATCCGTCCCGGCCTAGCCGTGTACGGGCTCGCTCCGGCCCCGCATCTCGCGGACCGGGTGCCGCTCCGGCCCGCGCTGTCGTGGCGCTCAGCGGTGCACCGGGTCATCGACGTCCCGGCCGGCACCGGCGTCTCGTACGGACACGAGTTCCGGCTGCCGAGGCCGGGCCGCATCGCGACCGTGCCGGTCGGGTACGGCGACGGCCTCGCGCGGACCGCCCGCGGCGCGGTGCTCCTGGTGGGCGGCCAGCCGCTGCCCATCGTTGGCCGCGTGTGCATGGACCTCGTCATGCTCGACGCGACCGACCACGAGGTGAAGGCGGGCGACGAGGTGGTCATCATCGGCGAGCAGGACGGCGCCCGGCGTACGGCCGACGATCTCGCGCGCGACTGCGGGACCATCTCCTACGAGGTGGTGACGAACATCCGCGACCGCGTCCCGAAGCGCTACCTGCGCGACGGGTGCGTCGTCGCCTGGAAGACGCTCGCGGGCGGGTACTCGCCGTCGTGATCGGGCGCGCGATCACGCTCCTCCTCGCGCTCACGCTCGGGTGCGAGGTGACCCTGCCGCCGCCTCCGGTCACGGCGCTCCCGACGGCCGGCGCCATCGGGGTGCCGGACGCGGCCGGCGCGCCCTCGCACAGCCCCGTGAGCGACGACATGACGGCGGCCCTCGTCGCGAAGCCGCTGCCGCTGAACGATTCGTTCGCCCTCACCCGCTCGGTGAAGGGGAAGGATGGGCAGCCGGCGCGCCAGTACGAGCCCGTGCGCACGGTGCTGCCGGACGAGCGCGTCGGCAGCCGCGAGCAGTTCTGGGTGTACGACTGGGACCAGAAGAAGAACTTCCAGGTCGGCGCGTCGATCCGCACCATGACCGCCAGCGCCAAGTGGTGGATCGTCGACGGTCTCACTGTCGATCAGCGTGACCTCGAGCAGGCCGCGCGCGCCTTCGAGGAGCGGATCTACCCGTCGACGCGCAAGGCGTACGGGTCGGAGTGGTCCCCCGGGATCGACGCCGACCCGCGTGTGAACGTGCTCGTCGCGAGGATCCCGGGCCAGGCCGCCGGGTACTACTCGTCGACGGACGAGCAGCCGCGCTGGGTGTTCGAATACTCGGCGGAGCGCGAGATCGTCTTCATCAACATGCCGTTCGGCGGGCGCTTGGCGACCGAGGGCCTGTACGGGACGCTCGCCCACGAGATGTGTCACATGATCCAGTTCAACAAGCGCGCGCGGTCTGTCGTCTGGTTCTCGGAAGGGCAGGCCGAGCTGTGCTCCCGCGCGGGCGCGTCGACGACCTCGAGCTCCGGCTTCGAGGGGCTGTTCCTGCAGCAGCCGGACACGCAGCTCAACGACTGGCCGGAGCTCGGGAGCATCTCGGCTCTCCACTACGGCGGGTCGTACCTGTTCCTTGAGTTCCTGCGGCAGCACGCGGGGGGCGAGGAGCTGATCAACGCGTTCCTCGCGAAGGGCATCGACACTCCGGACGACATGGACAGGGTGCTTCGCGCGCGCGGCCAGCCCGGACTCGAAGAGCTCTTCGCGGACTTCGTGGCCGCGAACGCGCTGCTGCGCGAGCAGGCGGAGGAGCGGTACCTCTACCGGAATCCGCCGCTGGGCCAGCCGGCGGGCCCGTCGGCGCAAGACCGCCTCGCGGCGGGCGCGACGCTGCGCGCGAAGGTCCAGCCGTACGCGGCGCGGTACATCGAGCTGCCCCGCGCGGCCGCGACGGTGAAGCTCAGCGGGACCCCGACCGCGCCGGTGGTGCCGACGACGGCGCACTCGGCGAAGGCCTTCTGGTGGTCCGACCGCGCCGATCTCCTCGACAGCACGCTCACCCGTTCGGTGGACCTGCGCGGCGCGCGCGGCGCGGCGACGCTGCGGTTCTGGACCTGGTACCAGATCGAGGCCGATTTCGACTACGCGTACGTCGAGGTCTCGACGGACGGCGGCACCAGCTGGTCCACGCTGCGTGCCACCTCGACTACGGCGGATGACCCCAACCGCGTGAACCTGGGCCAGGGGCTCACCGGGATCTCCGGCGGCGGCAAGGATCCCGCGTGGGTCCTGCAGACGGTCGATCTCGCCGCGTACGCGGGCCGCGAGGTGCAGCTGCGCTTTCAGTACGTGACCGACGGGGCGCTCAACCTGCATGGCATCGCGATCGATGACCTGGAGATCCCCGAGATCGGCTGGCGTGACGACGCTGAGGCCGATGGCGACTGGAAGGCGAACGGCTTTGTGCGGTCGACGAATGTCGTGAAGCAGCGGTTCGTCGCGCAGCTCATCCGCTTCGGCCAGCGTGCGACCGTCGAGCGGCACCAGGCGCCGGATGGCACGCTCGAGATCACGTACGACGCCAGCGGAGATCGCCGCCCGCCGCTCCTCGCGGTCACCGCGTTCGCCGTACGCACGACGCAGCCGGCCACGTTCACGCTGGAGGCGCGACGCTGATCCGCCCCGTCCGCACCGCGGTCGTGCCGGCCGGAGGACTCGGCACGCGCTTCCTGCCGTTCACGAGGGTGATCCCGAAGGAGCTCCTGCCGCTCGTCGACACGCCGATCATCGACCGTGTCGTGAGCGACTGCGCCCTGTCGGGGATCGAACGCGTCGTGATCGTCGGTGCGCCCGGAAAGAGCGCGCTCGAGGCCTACTTCCGCCCGAGCCCGCGGGTCGCGGAGCGCCTCGAGGCGGAGGGCCGCATCAGGGAGCTCGAGCAGCTGCGGCGCCCGGAGCGTCTCGCGGAGGTCGTCGTGGTCCAGCAGCTCGAAGCGAAGGGGAACGGACATGCCGTGCTGGTCGCCCGTGACGCCGTCGGCGAGGAGCCCTTTGCGATGCTCTGGGGCGACGACATCGTCACGGGCGCCGCCAGCGGCGTCGCGCAGCTCGTCGCGGCGCGCGAGCGGCTCGGCGGCGGCAGCGTCGCCGCCGGTATGCGGGTCCCGCGGGCGTGGTCGGCGCGCTACGGGATGTTCTCCGGCGAGCCGGTCGACGCGAGGACGATCCGGGTGAGCGGCATCGTCGAGAAGCCGGACCCCGTCGACGCTCCGAGCGACCTCGCCTCGGTCCACGGCTATGTGCTGGAGCCGCGCATCTTCGACGTCCTGGCGGACCAGCCGCCCGGCCACGGGGGCGAGATCTGGCTCTCCGACGCGGTGAGCCGCCTGGCACAGGACGACCCGGTGTGGGCGATCGAGCTCGAGGGCCGCCGCTACGACGCGGGGGACCGCGCCGGGTACGTCGCCGCGTTCGTCGACACGGCGCTCGAGCGCTCCGACACCGCGGAAGCGCTTCGCGAGCACCTCCGGCAGGCGGGCTGGAAGGAACCGGGCGGCTGATCCCCGGGGCCGGCGCGGCTTCGTCCGGTCCGTGCGGCAGGGCGGGGCGGAGGCCGTCCCCGCCTGCTAGCATGCCCCGGTCCCCAGTTCGTTCGACTTGATGTCCGCGCGCCCTGGCGACACGCGACGTGGGAGGACGGGAAGACGATCACGAAAGCCCTCGAGGGCGCGCTGCAGCTCGCTCGGCTCATGATCATCACGCTGTCCGTGGGCGGGATCGGCTGGAGCGTGGCGCTCGGCGCGTCCACCGCAATGGAGCCCGCGACCGCCGCGGAATCACCGCGCTCCGCGCCGCTTGCCCGGGCCCGGATCGCGGTCGAGGAGGCCCCGCGCGTGCCGGTGACCCTCGAGATAGACGGGCTGCACGTGGCCGCCGCCGGCACGGCGGACCAGACCGCGCACGACCTCCTCGCCGCGCTCGGAGTGCGGCTCGCACCGAGCGACCGGCTCTCGGTCGATGCCGGTCAGAAGCTCGTGCCGGGTATGCGCCTCGCGCTCGACCGCGGCATCCCGATCACGGTCGTCGACGCGGGTCAGGCGGGGGCCGCACGTGCTCCGCGGGGGACGCTCGACGGTCTCCTGGCCAGCCGCGGGCTCGTCCTGGGCGCGCTCGATCAGGTCGACGCGCCGGTCGGCGCGGCGCTCGTGCCCGGATCGGTCGTGAAGATCACGCGCGTGTCGGAGCGGGAGGTCACCGAACCGACGCCTGTCGCGTTCGCCGTAGAGACGGTGAACGACCCTGAGCTCGAGGCGGGCCGGGAGCAGATCGAGACACAAGGGGTGCCGGGTGAGGCGGTCCGGACCTGGATCGTGCGGTACATCGACGGGACCGAGTCGGCCCGCTCCCTCGCGTCCGAGACCGTGGTCCGCGCGGCAACGGCCGAGATCCGACGCGTCGGCACCCGCCCGAGGGTCGGACCCGCCGCCCCCGCCGCCCCCGCCGACATCGAGCGGATCATTCGCGACGCGGCCGCGCGGTGGGGCGCGGATCCGGTGCAGCTCCTGCGCGTGGCGTGGTGCGAGAGCCGGTTCAACCCGCTGGCGTACAACCCCAGCGCCAACGACAGCGGCCTCTTCCAGTTCATCCCGAGCACCTGGGCGGCGAACGCGCCGCGTGCCGGGTACGGCGGCGCGAGCCCCTTCGACGCCGTCGCGAACGCCAACACCGCGGCGATGATGTTCTCACGAGGGCAGGCGGGGCAGTGGACCTGCAAGTGAGGCGCGCGACAACCTAGCGCGCCGGTAGGCTGTCGCGGTGAGCGGTCGCGCGCTCCTCATCATCGTCACCGGCCCGCCCGGAGCGGGCAAGAGCACGATCGCGCGCGATCTCGGCCGCTTGCTCTCGCTGCCCGTCCTGCACAAGGACGGCCTCAAGGAGGCGATCGTCGACGAGATCGGGGCAGCCGACCTCGCGGCCTCGCAGCTGGCCGGTCAGGCAGCGTTCGCGGCGCTCTACGCGACCGCCGGGGCGCTCCTCGACGCATCCGCGGACGTCATCCTCGAGGCGAACTTCAGGCGCGGGCTCTCGGAGCACGGCCTGCGGCCGCTCGTCGGGCACGCCGCGGAGACCGTGATCGTGCAGTGCGAGGCGCCGGCTGCGGTCGTCGTCGGCAGGTACCGTCGGCGCATCGGGTCGCGGCACCAGGCGCACTTCGATGCGGAGCGGCTGGCCACGGTGGAGCAGGACGCGCTGGACGGCTCCACCTACGAGCTCGACCTTCCGGCGCGACTCATCCGGGTCGACACGTCGGGCCTCGAGCCGCACCCGTCCGTGAAGGAGATCTCGGACGGGCTGCGGGGCGCGCTGCGCGGCCCGGTCGGGAGCAGCGGCGGTCCCCGGCCCTAGCGCGATGGAGCTGTCCGACCCGCGCGCGCTGCGCGACGCGCTGCGCAGGCACGGGGTGCGTGCCGCGACGTCGCTCGGGCAGCGCTTCCTCGTGGACCGCGCGGTGCTCGCGGCGATCGTCGACGCCGCGGAGCTCGGTGCCGACGACGATGTCCTCGAGGTCGGACCAGGCCCGGGTGTGCTCACTCGCGTGCTCGCGGAGCGCGCACGCACGGTGACCGCGGTCGAGGTGGATCCGCGGATGGTCCGCGTGCTCGCGGACACGCTGTCCGCGCATCCGAACGCGCACGTCGTGCAGGCGGATGCGCTCGCCGTCGACCTGTTCGCCGTCGGCCCCGCGCCCACGCGGATCGTCGCGAATCTCCCGTACCAGATCACCTCGCCGCTGGTCATGCGCTTCCTCGGTGATCCGCGGCGGCCGCCCCTCGTCGTCGTGCTGGTGCAGGAGGAGGTCGCGCGGCGCATGGTCGCGAAGGAGGGCGCCGCAGGCGAGCGCGGGTTCCTCTCCATCTTCGTGGAGTCGTTCTGCGACCCGCGGATCGTGCGCCGGGTCCCGCCGCGGGCATTCCGGCCGCCCCCGAAGGTGCGCTCCGCCGTCGTCGCGATGCGCACTCACAGACGTCCGGCGTTCGCGCCGCTCGCGCCGGAGCCGTTCCTGCGCCTCGTGAGCGACTGCTTCCGGCACCGGCGAAAGCAGCTGCGCTCCGCGCTTGGCCATGAGGCCGCGGTCTCGCGGGACCGCGCGGCGGCAGCGCTCGAGTCCGCCGGGATCGATCCCAGGCGCAGGCCTGAGGAGCTCGCGCTCGCTGAATGGGTCGCGCTCGCGAACAGCCTCGGCATCCCCGAGTCATGAGCCGCAGCGTGCACGCGCTCGCATACGGGAAGGTGAATCTGACCCTCGAGGTGCTCGGGAAGCGGGCCGATGGGTATCACGAGCTGCGCAGCGTGTTCGCGACCATCGATCTCGCGGACCTGATACGTGTCGCCACGTCGCCGCGGCTCGACGTACGCGTCAGGCCTGACGTCGGGGCGCTCGCGGGGGAGGACCTCGCGAGCCGCGCCGTCCGCGCCTTCGCCGCGGCGTGCGGGCGCGCGCCGCGTGCCGTCATCCGGGTGCGCAAGCGCATCCCGGTGGCGGCCGGGCTGGGAGGAGGCTCGAGCGACGCGGGTGCGGTCATGCGCGCGCTTGCCGAGCTCTGGCACGTCGCGGCGCCGACGAGCGACATCGCGGCGAGCGTCGGCTCGGATGTGCCGTTCTTCGTGTCGGGCGCGCGATTCGCCCGCGTCGCCGGGCGTGGCGAGGACGTCGACCCGCTCCCCGCCCCGGCGGCAGGGCTGTGGATCGTGCTCGTGCGTCCCCCGGTTGCCGTGCGGACCACCGCCGTCTTCGCCGCGCACCAGGGCCCACCGGGCGACGGGGCCGCGAGCGATCGTCTGGCGGCCGCGTTCCGCACGGGGGCCGTCACACCGGCCCTGCTGCGCGAGTGCGCTCGCAACGATCTGCTCATGGCGGCCGAGCGCGCGTGCGGCTGGATCGCGGACGCGCGTGCGGCGGCGCGTGCGCGAGGGATAGAGCTGCAGCTCTCCGGGAGCGGCCCATCGCTCTTCGCGATCGCGAACGATCGCGGCGATGCGCTGCGCATCGCTCGCGCGCTGCGGCATGCCGGCCTGCGGCCGCGCGCCGCCCGGCTTGGGGTCGCGTAGCGGGGTGCACCGGAACGGTCGCGGCGGCCCTGAGCGCGCAGCCGGGACCCGAGCGAGCGAGCGCTGTCCCTCTACGCTCGAAGGGTGGAAGACCCCAAGGATCCCAAAGGCGATATGACCGTCCGGCAGGCCGGTCAGCGAGGCGGTCAGAACACCGCCGATCGCCACGGTCCGGACTTTTATCGCGAGATCGGCAAGCGCGGAGGCCAGGCGCGCAAGGGCCAGCTCGGGGCAAAGGGCTACGCCGAGCTCGGTCGCAAGGGCGGGGAGGCCCGCAAGGGTCAGCTCGGGTCCAAGGGGTATGCGGATCTCGGCCGGAAGGGTGGCGAGGCGCGGAAGTCGCAGCTCGGGTCGAAGGGGTACTCGGATCTGGGCCGCAAGGGTGGCAAGCGCGTCGCCGAGCTCATCAAGCGGGGTCGCGAGGATGGCCCCCCGGG
>JACDAF010000294.1 GCA_013695575.1 Chloroflexota bacterium
TCGAACTCGAGCTCGCCGTTCACGCCGGCGAGGCTCGCTCGGACGGTCGTCAGCATCATGTGCCGCGCCGCGATGGTCGCGCTCGTGTGTGCGGGGTCGATCTTCCAGGTCACGGTCTTGGTCGTCATGGGTTTTGTCCTCCTGCCCTCGTGGGGCCCTACCGCTGCTTTTCTGTCCGGAGCTAGTTGTATGATCAACTAGTGCGGAAACAGCCCCCCGCGCCCGTCAATTCCGACCCGAAGCGCCGGCTCGGTAACGACGAGCTGGCGACCTGGCGGGCGTTCCTTCGTGCGCACGCCGTGGTGACGCGCAGGCTGGAACGGCATCTTGCCAGCACGGGCGCGCTTGCACTTTCGGAGCTCGATGTCCTGATCCAGCTCGAGGCCGCGGACCGACGAAGGCTCCGCCTGTCGGATCTCGCCGAGCGGGTTCTCATCACGAAGAGCGGCATCACCCGCCTCGTGGATCGCCTCGCGGCAGATGGCCTCATCGAGCGGCGACCGTGCGCGGACGATGGGCGCGTGCAGTACGCCTTCTTGACGGAGGCAGGTCGACGCGCCTTGCGCCGCAGCATCGGCACGCACCTGCGCGACGTCGCGGCCGCGTTCTCCGATCACGTAGGTGAGGCCGAGGAGCCGCTGCTGCGAACGATCCTCGAGCGTATCGCCGGTCAGGATGACGAGCGTGGTGCGCCACCGCTCCCTCTGCGGGACGCCAGCCTTTAGTGTCCCGATCGCATGGCGCGAATGCTTCGAAGCGGACATCGGGAGGGTCGCCGCATGACTCTCCTGACATAGGAGCACCGGGCGTGACGCCTCTCGGCCCGGGCGCGCTCGTCTGGGCGGGCTTCGACGGAGCGCAGGCGCCCGGAGCGCTCGTCGACGCGATCAGGGCGGGTCGGATCGGCGGTGTGCTGCTCTTCGCGCTGCGCGGCAACGTGCGATCGAAGGAGCAGGTCCGCGCGATGCTGCGCGAGGTCCAGGCGGCCGCTCTCGCTGGCGGACTCCCGCCGGTGCCGGTGGCCGTGGATCAAGAAGGTGGGAGCGTCGTGCGCATCGGGTACCGCGCGGTGTTCCCGAGCGCGATGGCACTCGCGGCGACGGGCGACGAGGGACTCGTCGAGCGCGTCGCGCGCTTGGTCGCCCTGGGCCTGCGCGCCGACGGCATCGCCGTGAATCACACGCCGGTGTGCGACGTGAACGTCGAGCCGCACAACCCGGTCATCAACATCCGCTCGTTCGGCGACGACGCGGAGACGGTCGCGCGGCTGGTCGCGGCGTGGGTGCGCGGCTCCGAGGGTGCCGGTGTCGCGACGACCCCCAAGCACTTTCCCGGACACGGCGCGTCCGCCCTGGACTCGCATCACACGACCGTCGACGTGAAGACCGCTCTGGCAACCATCCAGACGCGCGAGCTCGTGCCGTTCCGGGCGGCGATCGCGGCCGGAGCCTCGGGTGTGATGACCGGGCACGTCCGCTACCCGGCGCTCGACGATGAGAACATCGCCACGCTCTCCCCGCGGATCGCGACCCACTTGCTGCGCACCGAGATCGGCTTCACCGGCCTGCTCGTCACCGATTCGCTCGACATGTCCGGGGTCACGCAGGTCGAGACGGCGGACACGCTGGTCGGACGTGCGGTGCGCGCGGGCATCGACGCCGTCATGGTCACGAGCGGGATCGAGGCACAGCTCGCCGCCGCCGAGCGCATCGCGACGCAGGTTCCCGCCACGCGAGTGCTCGAGGCCCTTCATCGCGCTGAGCGGTTCCGGCGCAGGTTCGGCATCGGCGTGCCGGCGGACGACATCGACGACGGCCCCGCCAGGGCGCTCGCGATCGAGGTCGCGCGGAGGTCCATCACGCACGTCGGTCCTCCCCTGCCGCGGCTCGACCGGATGCGACTGACGTTCCTCGGTGCACCGCGGCTCTCACCGGTGGAAGAGCTGCGTGATCCGCTCGGCGTGTTCGAAACGGCCTTGCGCCGGCGATTCGGCGACCGGGTGGCCATCGGGCACCAGGGGCAGGTGCCCGACGGCGAAGCCCCGCTCGTGCTCTGCTCGTCGAGCGCCGCCTTCGACAGGGATCAGACAGCGCGACTGCGCGCGCTCGCCCCTCGTGCGGCGCTCCTGTGCGCGTTGCGCTCGCCCTACGACGTGCTCCTCGCGCCGCAGGTCCCCGCGCTCCTCAGCTACGGCGAGGTGCCGGCATCGCTCGAGGCGATGGCCGAGGTCCTCGCGGGCGACCGGGTAGCGGAAGGGCATCCGCCCGTTCGGCTCGCCTGACGGTGGCCAGGTGAGGCGGCGCGCGCTGCTCGCCGGCGCAGCAGCGGTCGCCTGCACCACGGCGCTGCCGGAAGTTGCCGGGCCGACGTCACCACCCGAGGCACGCGGCCAGGTGGGATCGCTCCTGCGGGGCATGTCCATCGCGGACCGCGCGGCGCAAACGATGAGCGTCGCCTTTCATGGGCAGAGGATCACGGCACACCTCGAGCGGATGATCCGCGAGAGGCACATCGGCGGCGTCGTGCTATTCCGCGAGAACGCCGACGAGGCCGGCGCGTTCCGCCGTCTCGCCGACGACCTGCAGCGGATCGCACGCGAGGCCAACATCCCGCCGCTCTTCATCGCGACAGATCATGAGGGCGGCCCCGTCGTTCGCGTGACTCGCGGCATGGCACTCACGCCCGCCCAGATGGGGCTCGCAGCCGCTCCGGATCCGGGAGCGGCGGTCCGGCGATCCGTTGGGCTCGCCGCGAGAGAGCTGCGGGCCATTGGCGCGAACGTGGTCCTGACTCCGGTGGCGGACGTGAACGACGAGCCACGTAACCCGATCATCGGGAACCGCTCCTTCGGCTCCGATCCCGCGCGTGTGGGCGAGCTTGTCGCCGCCGCCGTACGCGCGTATGCGGACGCGTCGCTGCTCTGCACCGTGAAGCACTTCCCCGGGCACGGCTCGGTCAGCATCGACTCGCACCTCGACCTGCCTCTCAGCGCGGCCGCGCGCGCGCGGCTCGACGCTGTCGAGCTCGCGCCGTTCCGCGCGGCGATCGCAGCAGGTGCGCCCGCGATCATGACCGCGCATATCCGCGTGCCCGCGCTCGGCGCCAGCGAGGTGCCGGCGACGCTCTCGAGCGCGGTGCTCACCGATCTCCTGCGCACGCAGCTCGGCTTCCGCGGCTTGATCGTGACCGACGATCTCGAGATGGGCGCGCTCGCGAAGATGGGGGGGCAGGCAGCCAGCGGCCTCGGGTCGCTCGTCGCCGGCGCCGACTACCTCCTTTTCCGCTTCGACGAGGGCGCTCAGCTGGAGGCGCACCGGCTCATCGTCGAGGCGGCGGCGAGCGGGGCGCTGCAGCCCGCACGCCTCGAGCAGGCTACGCGGCATGTGCTCGAAGCGAAACAGCGCTGGGGCGTGCTGGAGCCGGCAGCGACACCCGCCTTCGATCTCCGGTCCGACCGCGACGAGGCGCAGGAGCTCGCGCGCGAGACGATCACCGTGCTCCGGGCCGGGGGGTTGCCGCTGCGCGAGCGCGTGCTCGCGGTCTCGTTCGGCAGTCCGGACATCGCGGTCGCGCCAGAGCAGCCGACTCTCGCCGACGTCGTGGGTCGGCTCGTGCCCGGCGCTATCGTCCGGAACTTCGCGTCGCCGGACGGTGCGACGATCCAGAGCGTGGCGCAAGCAGCGCGCAGCGCGGATGTTGTGGTGACCGGCACGTACGACGTGCTCGGAGACCCGCTCCAGCGCCGGCTCGTGGACGCGCTGCAGGCTACGCGCCCGACGGTCGTCGTCGCGCTCCGCGCGCCGTACGACATCACGGCCTTCCCCGATGTCGCGGGGTACGTCTGCGCGTACTCCGGGCGCGAGCCGGCGCTCATCGCGGCCGTGGACGTGATGACGGGGGCGCGCCCGCCGCAGGGCCGGCTGCCCGTGGAGATTCCGGGCCTATACCCGGCCGGTGCCGGAC
>JACDAF010000079.1 GCA_013695575.1 Chloroflexota bacterium
CGGTCATCCTGGCCGTGGCGCTCGCGTTCCTGTTCGGCTACGGGCTCACGTTCGTCCCGCTGCTGCAGGGAGGCATGGCCGTGTCGCAGGCCCTCCGCCTGGCGCTCGCGGCGGACACGATCTCGATCACGATCATGGAGATCGTCGACAACGCGGTGATGCTCCTGGTCCCGGGGGCGATGGATGCCGGACTCGGCAATCCGTTCTTCTGGGCGACCTTGGCGCTCGGTCTCGCGCTCGCGTTCGCGGCCGCCTACCCGGCGAACCTCTGGCTCATCTCGCGCGGCGCGGGTCACGCCCGCACGCACGCGCACCACTGACCGGAGGGCTCGAGACGCCCTACCTCGGAGCCTGGTGGCCGGGCCCACAGGCATCCTGACGCGGGGTCCGCCGTGGCTTCCTCAATGTTCGCTCGTTGTGCCACCGGTGTTCCGGGACCCCGTTCGCTCCTTCACCGCGTGATGCGCCGTCTGAGCGTGCCCGTCCTGGCCCTCGTCGTCGGCGGGATCGACGTGGACGGCGACGGCGACGAGCTTCGGCTCCGCGTGCAGGAGCGCGTGACGGACCGCCTCGGCGATCCCGTGGCTCGAGCGGGTCGGCAGGTCTCCTCGCACGACGATCTGCAGCTCCGCCTCGAGCTTGTGTCCGAGCCAGCGCACCCGCAGGTTCCGAACCTCCCGGACCCCGTACAGGTGCGCGGCCGCCTCGAGCCGGTCGACGATCTCCGGGCTGATCGCGTCCATGAGGCGGTGCCAGATGTCGCGCGCCGCGTCGCGTAGGACGAAGAGGATGGCCGCGGTGATGCCGAGCCCGACGAGCGGGTCGGCGATCGGGTAGCCGGCCAGTACGCCGAGGGCGCCGAAGAGGACCGCGAGCGATGTGAAGCCGTCGGTCCGTGCGTGGTAGCCGTCCGCGACGAGGGCCGCCGAGCCGATCTCCTTGCCTGTTCGAATGCGGAACATCGCCACCGCCTCGTTGCCGGCGAATCCCACCAGAGAGGCGGCGATGACCCAGCCGATGTGCTGGATCGGCTGCGGGTCGACCAGTCGTCGGACGGATTCCCAGCCAGCGATGGCGGCGGACAGCGCGATCATCCCCACGATGAAGACGCCCGCGATGTCCTCGGCCCGCCCGTAGCCGTAGGTGTAGCGGCGCGACGCTGCCCGGCGCCCGAGCGCGAATGCGATCCACAGCGGTACGGCCGTCAGTGCGTCCGAGAAGTTGTGGATCGTATCGGCAAGCAGCGCCACCGAGCCGCTGATCGCGACGACCACCACCTGCAGAAGGGCCGTCAGGCCGAGCCCGACGAGCGAGACCTTGACCGCCCAGATCCCTCGCTCGCTCGATTCCAGGGCGTGGTCGACCTTGTCTGCCGCGTCGTGCGAGTGGCCGAAGACCGAATCGAGGATCCGGCGGATCCCGTTCGTGCCGTGGCCCATGGCGGGATGCGCGTGGCCGTGCCCGTCGCTCGCGCTGTGCGCGTGCCCGGTGTGCACGCGGCCGGGTGCCGTCACTGCGCGGCGCCGATGGCCGCCACTCGGTCCGACTCAGCTGACGTGCTTGCGAGGATCTCGAAGTGACCATGCATGAGGCGCGCGAGCATGCCGCCGCCCCGGTTGAAGTCGAGGTCCACTCCGTCAGCGGGAAGGTGCGAGTGGACGTCGTCCGTGTCGTGGTGGTGGTCGTCGGGGCCGTGCGCGCTCCGCCCGAACAGGATCGCGCCCTGGTCGGGCGGCTCGGCGCCGGCGATGTCCTGCGACATCGGGTTCGGGATCGCCCTCGTGGCCTCACGGAACGCGCGGCCTTCCTCACGCGATCCGACGTCGTAGATCACGGCGAGGGCGCTCCGGACCGCTCCCATCTCACCCGCGTACTCACGGAGGACCGAGCCGCCACGGAACTGTGGCGCCGACCTGACCTTGTCGAGCCATTCGCGAAGGGCGTCCTCCGCCTCCGCTTGCCGACCTGGAGCCGCGACGAACAGATGGAAGTGCCTCAGCACGTTCGACCCCCAGATGTTTCGTGTTCCGGCCGCCCAACGCCTCGACGCGGCTTGACAACGGCGCATACCGAGCCTACCGTCGCGTTCGAAAGTTTGCAAGATTAGATGATTCTCGAAACATGAAGCTGCTCAGGACCCCGGAGCGGACCGCCGCGGCCCGAGACGATGTGTACGTGGGTCGTGCGCGCGTCCACACGACCCCCTGCTATGACTTCCTGGTCAGCCTACGCGCGCTGTTCAATCCGCGGACCTACGACGGGACGCGCGCGTGGGCGTCGGCAACGAGAGCGAGCCTCTCGCCGGCGCTCCTCGAGCGGGGGGCGTTCTTCTTCCAGCACCACGACACCAGCCTCGGCTCGGGGGCCATCCGTCTCGTCGCGGGCCTTCGGGAGGGCGCCGAGCCGGCTGCACTGATCCGAAAAGTCCGCGCGGCGGATCCGCGGACGCTCGCGCTGCTGATGCTCGATACCGGCGAGACCCCACCCGAAGCGCTGGCGACCTTCGAGGCCGCGATGAACGGCTCGGTCTCGGCGGCCGAGCTGAATCGTGCGTTCAGCGGGGCGACCGCGGACTGGTCGCGGCGGTGCCGCCGCGTGCTGGGCGACCCGGCGCAGGCACAGGCCGAGCTCCTGCAGCTCCTGGAGGAGTACCTCGCTGTCGTCTTCGCCGCGGAGGTGACGCACGTCGCCGCGGCGACTGCCGCCGGCGCGGAGCGGGCGTCCGAGCTGCTCGGCGTCCTTCCAACCGTCACCGCGATCGAGCAGCTGACCGGCGGGTACACCTTGAGCGCCGAGCTGCAGCTTCGCCGCATCACCCTCGCACCGTCCGCCTTCATCTACCCGTTCATGGCGTCGCGCGTCGACGAACGCACGAGCGAGGCGCTGATCGTCTTCGGCGTGAAGAGCGACACCCTGCTCAAGTTCGACAGGCTTCCGATCGATCCGGATCTCGTTCGCGCGGTCAAGGCGCTCGGGGACCCCGGGCGCCTGAAGGTCCTGCGCCTGCTCGGCCAGGGGCCGACCAGCGGGTTGGACCTCGTCGCACTCCTCGGACTATCCCCACCCACAGTCCACCACCACCTGCATCAGCTGCGAGCCGCGGGATTGGTGCGGCAAGAGCGGACGAAGGGAGGGATGCGATACACGATCCGGCCCGATTCGGCCAGGGCGCTCCTGGACGCTCTCGAGCGAACGATCCTCGGCGAGCACAGCCGGGCGCAGTTAAGCCCGCGACCCACGGCGACGTCACGATCCACGAGATCCAAAGGAGGTTGAGATGCATTGCACCGGAGAGCCGGCGTCAACACGATCCTGGCTGAGTGCCGCGCTCGCCGCGGCGACGATCGTCGCGGCGGCGTGCGGCGGAGGGGCCGGCCCTGGGGCGTCCGTCGCGACGACGGCACCGGCTGGCGCAGCGTCCGCCGCGCCGACCGAGACGGCGACCGGTCTGCTCGCGCAGGTGAAGTCGCGCGGCGTGCTTCGCGTCGCCAATCCGCAGACCAGCCCGCCATATAGCTTCCGTGACGAGAAGAACGAGGTCGTGGGCTTCGACGTCGATCTCGCCAACGACCTGATCAAGCGATTGGGCATCCCGAGGCTGGAGTTCATCCAGGGCACGTTCGCCACCTTCATTCCGGGCTTGCAAAGCGACAAGTGGGACGTCGTCATCGCTGGCCAGGCCATCACCGAGGAGCGCAAGCTCCAGGTCGATTTCTCGTTGCCGTATCGGGTCTCGACTACGACGATCTTCGTGCCGCAAGGCAACACATCGATCAAGTCGCTCGATGACCTCAAAGGAAAACGGATCGCGGTCCCTGCCGGCGCGTCCGACGTGAAGACGGCGGAAGCCGTGCCGAACGCCGAGGTCAAGACATACGAGAATGCGACGCTCGCCCTTACCGACGTCGGCCTCGGACGCGCCGATGCCTACCTCGGCTCCCGCTTCGTCGGGCTCTATCTCGCGCAGAAGAACGGCATCAAGGTCCAGCCGGCCCCGACGGCGATCGGACTCGAGGAGAACGCCATCTCGTTCAAGAAGGGCGAGACCTCGCTGCAGACCGCGATCGACAAGGCGATCCGTGCGATGGCTGCTGACGGGACGCTCACGACGATCTCGAAGCGCTGGTTCGGGCAGTCGGAGGACATGGCGAGCGAGGTCAAGAAGCTCAAGGTCTGGCAGTAGCTCACGCCAACGGAGCCGCGGCGGGTGCCGCGGCTCGCCCCCAGAGGAGGAGGTGACAGCGCGTGTGGGACCTGTTCGTTCGCGCCTTGCCGCTCCTTGCCGAGGGCATCGTGGTGACGATCTTCCTCGGCACGACCTCGTTCGCGCTCGGCTCGGCCATCGGCCTCCTGGTGGCGCTGGCCCGCCTTTCGGGGATCGCTCCGCTGACCGCGTTCGCGGTCGCCTATCTCTCGATATTCCGCGGTACGCCGATGCTCGTGCAGATCCTGCTCATCTACTTCGGGCTCCCTCAGCTCGGCATCAGTCTCGACCCGATCCCCTCGGCGATCATCGCCCTGTCACTCGGGGTGGCCTCCTACCAGAGCGAGAACTTCCGCTCGGGGATCCTGGGCGTGGAGAAGGGACAGCGCGAGGCGGCATTCTCGATCGGCATGACATCCTGGCAGGCCCTGCGACGGATCATCTTTCCGCAGGCTCTCCGCATCGCGACGCCGACGATCGGGAACCGGTTCATCGCCTTGATGAAGGACACCTCGCTCGCATCGGTCGTGACCGTCGTCGAGCTCACCCGCGTAGCGGAACGGATCGGGTCCGCGACGTTCCGCTATCTCGAGATGTTCGTCATCATCGCCGCGATCTACTGGGGGATCAGCACGGTCCTTTCGATCGGTCAGGAGACGCTCGAGCGCCGGATGGCGCGGGCATTCTGAGATGACGGAAGAGAAGCCGCAGATCCGTGTTCGGGCCGTACGCAAGCGCTTCGGACGGCTGGAGGTGCTCCGGGGGATCGATCTCGACGTCAAGCGCGGCGAGGTCGTCGTCGTCATGGGGGTCTCCGGTTCCGGCAAGACGACGCTCATCCGTTGCCTCAATTTCCTGGAGGAGCCGGACGAGGGTCACGTCGAGGTCTGTGGCCGCGAGGTCGCCTGCGGCGCGGGACGGAGCAGGGAACGATCCAGCCAGATCCGTCACATCCGCACGCACGTCGGCATGGTCTTCCAGTCCTTCAACCTGTTCCCGCACATGACCGCCCTGGGAAACGTGACCGAAGGGCTGGTCACGGTGAAGAAGATGCCGAAGCGCGAGGCGATCGTCCTCGGTGAGCGGATGCTCGCGCGCGTGGGTCTCGCCGAGAAGCGGGACGAGTACCCGTCGCGCCTGTCAGGCGGTCAGAAGCAGCGGGTCGCGATCGCGCGAGCGATCGCGATGCAGCCGGACGTCGTGCTGTTCGACGAGCCGACCTCCGCGCTCGACCCGGAGCTGCACGAAGAGGTCCTCAACGTCATGCGGGGCCTTGCGGCCGATGGGATGACGATGGTCGTCGTGACGCACGAGGTCGCCTTTGCGCGTGAGGTCGCCGATCGAGTCGTGTTCATGGATGAGGGCACCATCGTGGAGGAAGCGGCGCCGGCCGAGTTCTTCGCACGCGCGCGCCACCCGCGCGCGCGCTCGTTCCTTCGCCTCATGCAGCACAGCGATCCGGAGGGCGGCGCAGCAGCAGAACGGGATGGACAGAGTCTCGCGCTCGGAGGGAACCACTGAGTGATCCGATGAACACCAGCTTCGCGACCGGGCTTCGCTGCCTGCGCTGCGATACCCGATCTCCACTCGGTCCGTCCTTCGAGGGCTGCACCGCCTGCGCGACGGACGATTTCCGTTCGGGGCTCACCCCCGTCTACGACTACGCGGCGCTCAAGGAGGCGCTCGGCGACGGACCGCTCGAGGAGCGCGGCGAAGGGATCTGGCGGTACCGGCGTCTCCTCCCCGTGACGGCACGCGAGCACGAGCTTTCCCTGGGCGAAGGGCACACGCCGCTCCTGCCGATGCCGCGTCTCGCCTCCGAGCTCGG
>JACDAF010000311.1 GCA_013695575.1 Chloroflexota bacterium
GCTAGGGCTCGCGCTCGAACAGCGTCGCCAGCCCCTGCCCCACCCCGATGCACATCGTCGCGATGCCATGCCGCCCGCCGCGCCGCTCCAGCTCGCGGAGCAGCGTACCCGCGAGACGCGCGCCGGACGCGCCGATGGGGTGACCGATCGCGATCGCCCCACCGTTCGGGTTGGTCCGGTCTTCCGGCAGGTTGAGCTCGCGCATGCACGGGATCACCTGCGCCGCGAACGCCTCGTTCAGCTCGATCGCGTCGCAGCGCTCGGCCGGGATGCCGCATCGCTCCTCGAGCCTGCGGACGGCGGGGATCGGACCGAGACCCATCACATCAGGATGCACGCCAGCCGACGCGCTCGCCACGATACGACCGAGCGGCCGGAGCCCGAGCCCCTCAGCTTTCTGGCGCGACGTGACGATGAGGGCAGCGGCGCCGTCGTTGATCCCTGACGAGTTCCCCGCGGTGACAGTCCCTCCGGTCCTGAAGGCGGGCCGGAGGCGCCCGAGAGTCTCGATGGTGCTGTCAGCGCGCGGCTGCTCGTCCTCGGCTACCTCACCAAGGGGCACGATCTCGCCGGCGAAGAAGCGGTCTGCCTTCGCCCGCGCGTAGCGCTCCTGGCTGCGAGCGGCGTAGGCGTCCTGCTCCTCACGCGTGACGCCCTTGTCCACGCGGACGTTCTCGGCGGTCTCGCCGAGGGACACCGGGTGGTAGCCGAGCTCGTTCATCCGCGGGTTCACCAGGCGCCAGCCGAGGTACGTGTCGACGACCGTGCGCTCGCCGCGCGGGAACGCCTCGGACGGCTTCAGCATCACCCACGGCGCGCGGCTCATGCTCTCGACACCGCCGGCGACCACGACGTCGGCTTCGCCCGAGCGGATGCGGCGGGCGGCGTCGTTCACCGCTTCGAGCCCGCTGCCACAGAGACGATTCACGGTCACTCCCGGCGTCGTCTCCGGCAGCCCGGCGAGCAGCGCGGCCATGCGCGCCACGTTGCGGTTGTCCTCGCCGGCCTGGTTCGACGCGCCGAAGATGACTTCGTTGACCTCCGCACCGTCGATCCCGACGCGCTCGAGGGCGGCGCGGATGACGTGCGCGGCGAGGTCATCCGGCCTGACGTGCGCCAGAGCGCCTCCGTACCGCCCGAAGGGCGTGCGCACGTATCCGATCACGACAGCGTCCCGCGGCTGCCTGCTCAATCTCGCGGCGGAGACCCGCTCAGGACCTGCTGTCATCGGCCTTCGAACGAGGGTGGACGCTTCGCGAGGAACGCTCGCACGCCCTCCTTGTAATCCGCTGTCCGGCCCGCGCGGTCCTGCAGCGACGCCTCGAGCTCGAGGAACGAGGTGAAGTCGCGCTCCCACGCGGCGTTGAAGCCATCCTTGGTGAGCGCGAAGGCCTCCGTCGCGCCCTCGCTGAGCTCCCGCGCGAGCGCGCGCCACCGGGCGGCGAACTCGGCATCGCTCCAGACCCGCGTCACGAGGCCGAGCGCGAGCGCCTCCTCCGCGCCGATCGTTCGGCCGGTGAGCGCGATGTCGACCGCATGCCCCCAGCCGACGAGCCGCGGCAGGAAGTACGCCGACCCCGCATCGGGCACCAGCCCGACCTTGCCCCACCCGGCGCGAAAGCTCGCCGAAGCGGCCGCGACGCGGATGTCGCAGGAGACCGCGAGGCCGAACCCGGCCCCGGCCGCGACACCGTTCACCGCGGCGATGACGGGCTTCCGCATCGAGCGGATCGCCCCGATCGCCGGGTGATACCGGCGCCGGAGCTCGTCGCCGAGTCGAAGGTCGGCACTGCGCTCGATGGCCGCGGCCCGGTCGCGGAGGTCTTGGCCCGCCGAGAACGCGCGCCCCGCGCCAGTGATCACGACCGCACGCACGCTCGCGTCTTCGGCGACGTGCGACAGCGCCCGCCCAAGCCGGTCCGTGAGTGCCTCATCGAACGCGTTCAGCACATCGGGGCGGTCGAGGGTCAGGATCGCGACGTGGCCGTCGCGCTCGACGCGCAACGTTGACGACCGCGCCGGTGCGCTCACCTTCCCTTGAAGACCGGTGTGCGCTTGTTCACGAACGCGTCTACGCCCTCCTGCTTGTCCTCGGTCGCGAAGAGGAGGTAGAAGGCCTTGCGCTCGAACTCCAGACCGGCCTCGAGCGTGGAGGAGAAGGCGAGGTCGATCGCCTCGGTCGCGAGACGCACCGCCACCGGTGGCTTCTCGGCGATCGTGCGCGCGAGGGCCTTCGCGTCGTCGAGCCATGAAGCGGCCGGGTAGACCTGCGCAACGAGTCCGATGGACTTGGCCTCCTCCGCCTTGAAACGGCGGCCGGTGAGGATCAGCTCCATCGCGACGTACTTCCCGGCCGCGCGTGCCAGGCGCTGTGTGCCGCCCGCACCCGGAATGATCCCGAGGTTCACCTCCGGCTGGCCGAACTGCGCCGTTTCGGACGCCACGATGATGTCGCACGTCATCGCGAGCTCGCAGCCTCCGCCAAGCGCGTACCCGGACACAGCGGCGATGATCGGCTTCTTGACCTTGCGGATGCCTTCCCACTTCGTGGTGAGATCCTGCGCGAGCATCGTCACCGGGGTCGCCGTGACGAAGGTCTCCTTGATGTCGGCGCCGGCGGCGAATGCCTTCTCATTCCCGGTGATCACGATGCAGCGAACCGCGTCATCCGCATCGAGCTGCTGCAGTGAGAGGAGCAGCTCGCCCATGAGCTCCTCGTTGAGGGCGTTCAGGACTTCGGGCCGGTTGAGCTGCACGACGGCAATGGGCTCCTCGCGATGGACCAGGATGGTGTTCGGCATCGTCCCTCCGGACGTGACTATCGCTCAGGCGCGGACCGCGCGCACGGCCCAGGCGCGGGCGATCAGGCCGATCGTGCCGTCGGCCGCGATCGGGAGCGTCGCGCGGAGGCGGTCGCGGAGCGCGGTCCGGCGCAGCTCGTCCAGCGAGACCGCGAACGCGGGCCCAGGCCCGGTCCCACCAAGGAACGGCGTCCAGTAATCGTCGAAGTCGCGAAAGCGGGTCGGGACATCGATCGGCCAGGTCGTGATGCCGGAGAAGCCCGCCTCGAGGAAGGCCCGCGCGAGTGGCTCGGGCCGGCAGATCGTGGACCGCCGCCCTTCGTCCAGGACTGCGGCCCGCGGATCGATGACGACCGCGGCATCCCAGAACCGGCGCATGAGCTGCATCTCGCCGGCGTAGTCCCAGACGTAGGCGGCGGCGACGCCTCCGCGGCGGAGGACGCGGTGCACCTCCGCTAGTGCGGCAGCGAGATCCGGGATGAAGTTGAGCACGAGCGCGCTCACGACGACCCCGAAGGTCCCATCCCGGAACGGCAGCCGCTGAGCGTCGCCGACGGTGAAGCGACCGCGCACGGTGGCCGCGGCGTGCAGGACGAACCCCTCGGCTGGATCGAGCCCGTAGACCTCCTGGACGCCACGCCGTCCGATGGCGGCGGTGACGACACCGGTCCCGCAGCCGAGGTCCAGCCACGGGATCGAGGTCGGCGCGGCGAGCCGCTCGAGGAAGTCCGCGGCGACGAGGGCGCTCCAGCGGCCGACGTAGCCCTCGTACGCGAAGGCGTTCGAAAAATTCCCCCGCCGCTCCGTCACGCTGCGCCAGTATCCCCGCGATCCCGGACCGGCCAAGCGCTACCATCCTGTGTCATGCGGACCGTGAATGGACGGCGCCTCGTCGACGTAGACGTCGGGT
>JACDAF010000315.1 GCA_013695575.1 Chloroflexota bacterium
GGCGCGGCACGGGCGCCATGAACGTGTACTCGATGGTGCCCTCCCACTTCTCCCACGCGATGAGCTCGGCGATGTCCTCGAAGACGATGCCGAGGAACCGCCAGGCGATGGTGCCGACGAGCAGGTAAAGGACGAACCGCGACGTCGTCGCGGGATCGACCTGGTCTCCGGTCACCGCGGGCGCCGCGAGAGCGATGTACACCACGGACAGCGACGTCGTGATGGAGTACACCACCCACACGGCCTCCCACAGCCAGTAGCGGCGCATGAGCGCGACCGCGCGCTCGACGAACGCGTAGGCGAGCTTGGGCTGTGCGGCGAGACCAGCAAGCATCAGCTGCCGCCGTCGACCGGCACGTCAGCCTCCTCGAGACTCCGTCCGGTCACCGTCATGAACGCCGACTCGAGGTCGCCGCCGAAACGCTCGCGCAGCTCGTCCGCCGTGCCCTCGGCGACCAGGCGGCCGGCGTGGATGACCCCGATGCGGTCGGCGAGACGCTCGGCCTCGTCGAGGTCGTGCGTCGTGAGCAGGATCGTGGCGTCGTGCTCATCGCGCAGGTCGCGCACGAACGTCTGCACCTCCCGTTTGCTCCGGATGTCGAGCCCCGTCGTGGGCTCGTCGAGCAGGAGGAGCATCGGCGTCGAAAGGAACGCCCGCGCGATGGACACTTTCTGTTGCATCCCGCGGGACAGCTTCTCCAACGGCTCGTTAAAGCGGCGATCCTCGATGCCGAGCCGCCGCAGGATCGTCGCCGCGGCGGCGCGTGCCTCCGCCGCGCCGACGCCGTAGAGCCGGCCCGCATAGACGAGATTCTCCATCGCCGAGAGCTTCTTGAAGAAGGACGCCTCGACCGAGACGCGGTTGATGAGCCGCTTCACCGCCATCTCCTCGAGCGCGACGTCGTGACCGAACACCCGAACCTCGCCGGAGTCGGCGGCCAACAGCGTCGAGAAGAGCCGGATCAACGTCGACTTGCCAGAGCCGTTCGCCCCGAGCAGGCCATAGATCTCGCCCCGTCGGACCGACAGCGAGACGCCGTCGACAGCCCGCACATCCTTTCCCTTCGACCCGCGGAAGGACTTGCCCACCCGCTGCGCCAGCAGCGCTGGACCGGCCGGGTGGGTCGTCAGCGGTCGCGGCGCCGGTGATATCGCGAGAGCCATGTCGCACGTTCCTTTCGAGTCACCTACATCGCCCACGTCGCCGTCATCGGCGAAAAAAGACCGCGGGCTGATCTGCCCACGGTCCGGAGGTGCTCGCGAGGCGTTGGCTAGGCCCTAATGGCTCCGGAAGGTGGGCAGGCTGATCCGGGGACGGACCCCGGTGCGCGGTGCGAGGAGGTTGGTCAACACCAGCTGCGCCACTTCCTTTTTATCTGTCTCTGTCCGCCGTACGGACCTGCGCACGTTACCAGCGCGATGCGCGGTCAGTCAACGGCTATCTATCTGACCCTCAGCATCGGCGCGTCCGCTGGTTGGCGGGCTGCGGCATCGCGCTGGGAAGCTGGCACGGTGTCATCGCGGTCGGCTACCCGGCGTGCGGAGCCCGGCCGAACGGGAGGAGGCCCGTGCGCCGGGCCTCCTCCACTCCCTGGGTGTTGGCCTCAGGCGACCCGGCGCCCGGTCAGGAGCTGGTAGACGAGCACGATGAGCGCGATGACGAGGAGGATGTGGACGATGCTGCCAAGCCCGGGCATGGCAAGGACGCCGAGGAGCCAGAGGACCAAGAGGACAGCGATGATTGTCCAAAGCATGTGGGGTCACCTCCTTCCGGCAGCGGTCGTGCGCACGTAACGTGCCAGCAGGTCAGCCGAGCGACCGACCGACCGAGCAGCGGGGCCAGCCGGGGATCGCGACATGGCGCCCGACCAGGTCCAGGAGATCATCGAGCTGGAACGGCTTGGCCAGGAACCCGTCCGCGCCGATGTCCCGCGCATCCTTCGCCACATCGAGCGCGGCCGTGACGATGACGATCGGCGCGTGCGGCCCGGGACGCTCCCGGTACATCCGCGCGAACTCCCATCCGTTCATCACCGGCATCCGCATGTCGAGCAGGATCACGTCCGGACGCATGGTCTTGGCCCGCTCCAAGGCGTCACGGCCGTCGGTCGCCTCGGCCACGTCGTAGCCCTCCTCCAGGAGGACGGTGCGGACGAACTCGCGGATGCCTCCATCATCGTCCACCACCAGGACGCGGCCCGGCTTGGCCCCGCTCCCCACGCGTGCAGGCTACGACACCACCCGTGCGAGCGCGAATGACGTGGGTCCCGGACACCGCCGGCATGCCCGCCGGATCCCGGGTCCTAGCCCTCGGCTCGCAGCTCCTCGAGATCGAGATCACGCTCGATCCGCCGGCGGACCTCGTCGCTGATCGCGGCCCTGGCATGAAGGTCCGCCGCCGACTCGCGCTCCGCGTCGATGAGCGCCCGCCGGATCTG